>NZ_MWLP01000030.1:0-157921 GCF_010634885.1 Microbacterium sp. B35-04
TGATCGATGACCAGCCGAGACCGTTGGCCGACAGCACCGCGTTGACGCTGACGCCGTGACGCTGGGCGATGACGCTGATCGTGTCCCCACGCTGGACCGTGTAGGCACCGCCGGCCGGGGCCGGGGCGGGGGCGGGGGCCGGGGCGGGGCTCGCGGGTGCGGGTGCGGCGGCTGCGGCGCCGAGCTTCAGCACCTGCCCCGGGTAGATGGTCGACGACCAGCCGAGTCCGTTGAGCGCGAGCACGTCGCCGGTGCGCAGCCCGAAGCGCGCGGCGATGCGGCTCACGGTGTCGCCGCGCTGGACGGTGTAGGTCGCAGGTGCCGCCTCGGCGGCCATCCGGGCGGCGGCCGGCGCGGCGGAAGCGGCGGCCGGCGCGGGGGTCAGCGTGTGGGATGCGGACGTGGTCGCCATCTCGGGCGCCGCCCCGCGAATGCCGGTCGGCGGGTCGGCCGGCCGGACCGCGTCCACCGCTCGCGTGCCCGCTGCAGCGGCGGCGTCCCCCGTCGCGGCCTGCGCGGGAGCGGCTGAGAGCGTCAGCGCGATCGAGCCGGCGACGGCCACCGGGACCCCGGCGAAGAGCACCCGCGAAGGGCCGGCGCTCCTATGGACGGTATTCCTGGTACTCCGCACCTGTCGCACGAGTTCCCCCCTCAGTCGACTTCGAAAGACCGTGTCACGGAAGTCGATTGGTGTCAACGCCTGCTATAAGAAGAGGCCTGTGTGACTGGAGTGGCCAGAGTGCGAGCGCATTCGGTCCCACGTCATCTGAGATAGTTGTCTCCGTGACCTCTGACGACGCTCCCCGCTTCGAGACCGACTGGCTCACTCTTCCGGACCTCGTGGATGTGCTCGGCGAACCGCTCGGCCGGGTGCGCCGCATGCTCGACGAGTTCCAGCTCGTCGGGTCCAAGCGCGACGGCGTGCTGAAAGTCCCGTCCGTCTTCATCGTCGACGGGCATCCCCTGCCGTCGCTGCGCGGCACCGTGTTCGTGCTCCACGACGCCGGCTTCTCGGACGACGAGGCGATCGACTGGCTGCTCAGCCCCGAGGAGTCCATCGGCATGCCGCCGATCGAGGCGCTCCTCGCCGGTCGCAAGAGCGAGGTGCGCCGGGTCGCACGCACGGTGGTCTGAGCCGGGGCAGCCGAGCCGGTCAGCGCGCGCGGTCCAGCTGACGCCCGAGGATCGGTCGCCACGCGACGGCCGGTGCTCAGGTCGTGCGAACGGTCGCGGCGCGCGCCAGATCGCGGAGCTCGCCCACCGCGGCATTGCCGAGGCGTGCACCGGACAGCGCGCGGTCGGCTTCGCGGGCGTAATCGGCGATGAGGCGTTCGATGCGGTCGAGCGCTCCGGTGTCGACGATCGTCTGCTGCAGTGACGCGATCTGCTCGGCGTCGAGGTCGGGCTGTCCGATCAGCTCGTCGACGATGCGGCGTGATCCCGGGGCGAGCGCCTCGCGGGCGTACGCGATGAGAACGGTGCGCTTTCCCTCGCGAAGATCGTCCCCTGAGGGCTTGCCGGTGGCCGACTCGTCGCCGAAGACGCCGAGCACGTCGTCGCGCAGCTGGAACGCCATGCCGAGCGGATGCCCGAACGCGGCCAGCGCGGCCGCCTGGGCGGCATCCGCTCCCGCAAGGGCCGCACCGATCGCGAGAGGCTGCTGCACGCTGTACCGCGCGGATTTGAAGGATGCCACGCGCAGCGCCCGCTCGGCGTGCCGCTCGTCGGGCTCGGTCGCGAACGCCGATTCCTCCGCGATGTCGAGGAACTGGCCGAGCGTGACCTCGCGGCGCATCAGGGCGTACTCGCGGCGCGCCGCGGCTGCGCGGTCGGGCGTGGTCTCGGCGAGCCCTTCCTCGAGGAGGTCGTCGCTCCAGGCCACGAGGAGATCGCCGACCAGGATCGCACCCGACCGACCGAAGGCGTCGGCATCGCCGAGCCAGCCGGACACGCGGTGCCCGGTTTCGAGCGCGCGGTGCGCCGCGGGACGGCCGCGGCGGGTATCGGAGTTGTCGATGAGGTCGTCGTGGACGAGCGCGGCGGCATGGAACACCTCGAGCGCCGCGGCTGCTGCCAGCACGGGATGCGGAGCGTCGCCGGCCGGCGCCGACGCCTCCTCCACAGCCCTCCACCCGGCGATGCAGAATCGCCCTCGGAGTCGTTTGCCGCCTGTCGCCGCATCGGCTGCGGCGGAGACGAACCGGTCCGCCTCGGCGCCGGCATCCATCACGTCCTCGCGCTGAGCCGAGATGAACATGTCCACTCGCTGGGAAATGGCTTCGATCGGTTCTGCGGGGGCGGACACGGGCCTAGCCTAGTGAGGAACGGCACGCGTACAATCGAGCCACCGAAGTACAGAGGGGGATGCATGCCACTCTCCGAACAGGAGCAGCGCCTGCTGGACGAGATGGAGCGCCATCTCATGCGCAACGACGCGGATGTCGTCAGCGCGCCCCGCGACGGACGCACTCTGAGCTATCGCAACATCGTCTACGGCACGATCCTCGTGCTGCTGGGGCTCGGCGGTCTCATCGTCGGGGTCTCGCAGCAGCTGATCGTCGTCGGCGTCATCGGCTTCGTCGTGATGCTGGGCGGAGTCCTCCTTGCCGTTACACCGGGCCGCGGTCCCGGCAAGATGCGCGTCGAACCCGACCGACCGGCAAAACCGCAGAATGCCTCGTCGTTCATGGATCGCATGAACGACCGGTGGGACAAGCGGCAGGGCGAGCGCTGAGCATCGCCGGCTGAGTCCGCACGAGAAGCACCGACCTTCGGGTCGGTGCTTTTTTGTTGCCCGAGAACCCCCTCGATTCCCATGCGCGACGCTGCGCGGGAGCGGATTGTCATCGAATCGATAGCAAAGTGGAGGAGAGTGGAGTAAAGTGGCGTACAACCCGGGGGGGCCGGACGAAGGGGGTGTGATGTACCGATGCTTTTGGGCACGCACACACCCAAGCTCGATGACAAAGGTCGCGTCATCCTCCCGGCGAAGTTCCGCGACGATCTCGGTGGGGGTGTCGTCGTGACGCGCGGGCAGGATCGCTGCCTGTACGTGTTCAGCGAGAAGGAGTTCGAACGGGTGCACGACCGCATCCGCGAGGCACCGCTCGCCAACAAGCAGGCACGCGACTTCCTGCGCATGTTCCTCTCGGGTGCCAGTGCCGAGAAGCCCGACAGTCAGAACCGCATCACGATCCCCCCTCCGCTGCGCGCATACGCCGGCCTGGAGCGCGACCTCGTCGTCACCGGCGTCGGCGCCCATGCCGAGATCTGGGACGCCACGGCATGGAACACCTATGCCGAGGCCAACGAAGAGACATACGCCGAGCTGGAGCAGGAGGTGATTCCGGGCCTGTTCTGAGGCTCCTGTCGCCTGAGCCCTGACTCCCAGCCGCTCCCGCCCTGTCGCCACTTCCCCGGTGCCAGGTCAGAGCGGATGGGGATCAGGACCCAGGAGACAAGACCCCGGAGGCCCCGACGACCATGAACCTGCGCGACATCCACACCCCGGTCCTGCTCGAGCGCTGCATCGAGCTGCTCGCCCCCGCGCTCCAGCGCGAGGGCGCGGTCTTCGTCGATGCCACGCTCGGCATGGGCGGTCATTCCGAGGCGTTCCTCGAGCGCTTCCCGAACCTGCACCTGGTCGGTCTCGACCGCGACACCGATGCACTGCGCATCGCGGGGGAGCGCCTGGCGCGCTTCGGCGATCGCATCACTTTCGTGCACACCGTCTACGACGGGATCGCGGATGCCGTCACCTCCAGCGGTTTCGCCGCGGCAGACGGCATCCTGTTCGATCTGGGCGTCTCGTCGCTGCAGCTCGACGTCGCCGACCGCGGCTTCGCCTACGCCCAGGATGCCCCCCTCGACATGCGCATGGACCAGTCGGCGGGCACGACCGCGGCCGACATCCTCGCCACCTACGGCGAGGGCGACCTCCGCCGCATCTTCGAGCGCTACGGCGAGGAGAAGCTCGCCGGACGCTACGCGCGGGCCATCATCGCGGCCCGCTCGCAGGCGCCGATCGAGCGGTCGGGGCGGCTCGTCGAGATCCTGCAGGCTGCGACCCCCGCGGCCGTGCAGCGCGCGGGTCACCCGGCCAAGCGCGTGTTCCAGGCGCTGCGCATCGAGGTCAACCGCGAGCTGTCGGTGCTCGAGCGCGCCATTCCCGCGGCCCTGGACATCCTCCCGATCGGCGGACGCATGGTCGTGCTGTCGTACCAGTCCCTCGAGGACCGGCTGATCAAGCGCGCCTTCGCCGAGGCATCCGCTTCCACCGCGCCCGCGGGCCTGCCCGTCGAGCTTCCCGAACATGCTGCCAAGTTCCGACTGCTCGTCAAAGGTGCCGAGCTCGCCACCGACGAGGAGCGCGCGGTGAACCCGCGCGCGACACCGGTACGCCTGCGCGCCGCCGAGCGCGTCCGGCCCGAGCACGCGGGAGGTGCGTCATGAGCACGATCGCGAACGCCACGACGGCGGCCAGCCTTTCGGGGTCCGCTGTGCGCCGACCCGTCGGCAGCGCCGCACCGGATCGAGCGGATGCCCCGCGCCGGCGTCTGCAGGTCGTCGATGCGCCGGCTCGCCGGCGTCGGCCCAAGCTCTTCTACGGGATCGTCGCGGTGATGGGGGCGTTCCTCATCGCAGCGGCGCAGATGTCGCTGTCGATCATGACGACGCAGGGGACGTACGAGCTCGCAGCCCTGACCAAGGAGCAGCGCGACCTGACGTACGAGAAGCAGATCCTCTACGACGACGTCGCCGGGCTGAGCTCGCCGCAGTACCTCGCCGCGAACGCCGCCGCGCTCGGCATGGTGATCAACGAGGCGCCGAGTTACCTGCGGCTGAGCGACGGCTCGATCCTCGGTCCGTCGGAGGTGGCGATGGGATCGTCGTCGGTCGACGCGATCGGCCGAGGTGCGGTGGCCAACGCGCTCATCACGGACACCCCGCTGGTCACGGTGCCCGACGCCACGATCGACGGCGTCCCCGTCGACGTTGGTGAGACGCCCGACGGCGGAGTCGGCAACACTCCGCCGCCCCTCACCGACGGACTGCCCACCCCGAGCACACACTGAACCGACGGCAGCCGATACGAGAACGCGAGATCAGAGCACGAGACGGACATGACGACACGAAGCACGAGAAGTCCCCGCCGCCGCACGGTCGTCGCTCTCGCCGTCGTCCTGGCCGTCCTCGCGGGCTTCATCGTGCGACTCGTCGACATCCAGGTCGTGAACGCCGACGACCACGTCAAGGATTCGCTCGACACCGCATTCGCCGGCCAGCAGAAGCTGTACGGCGCACGCGGCACGATCATCGACGAGACGGGTCAGACCCTGGCAGGAAGCATCCTGCGCTACGACTGCCAGCTCGATCCGCTCCTCCTCACGCAGACCGATGCGGACGTCCTCGCGGAGAAGTCGGAATCGCGCCTCTGGGCGGACGTGTCGAACGACGTGGCCGAGATCACCGGCCAGACCCCTGAAGAGGTGCGCGCGATCGTGGGCACCGCCCTCGCCGAGGACCCGGAGACGCGGTACGCCAAGCTCCGGAACGGCGTGTCGACCGAGCAGTTCCGCGCCCTGGCCGACCTCAAGATGCCCTACATCACCTGCAACTCCCACCCCGCACGCGCCTATCCGGACGGGGCCGTCGCGGGCAACCTGGTCGGCTTCATGGGAACGGACGGCGAGGCGCTGGAAGGGCTCGAGCAGTCGCAGAACGACTGTCTGGCTGCGACCAACGGCGAGCGCCGCTACGAGCGCGGCAAGGACGGCGTCGTCATCCCCGGCACCGAGACCGAGACCCCGGCAACGGACGGCGGCACGCTGGAGCTGACGATCAATCGGGATCTGCAGTGGTACCTGCAGCAGCTCATCGCCGAGCAGACGCAGAACATGGCCGCGCAGCACGGCTCGATCCTCGTGTACGAGGTCAAGACCGGAAAGGTGCGGGCGGCGGCCGAGTACCCGACCGTCGACCCCAACGACGTGGACGCGACCGCAGCGGACGACCGCACCAGCCAGATCCTTCGTGGGACGTTCGAACCCGGGTCGACTTTCAAAGGCCTGACCGCGGCGACCGTCATCGACGCGGGCGGACAGTCGCCGGATTCCACCGTCGTGGCGTCCGGGCTGGAGAACTTTCCCAACGGCGCGCGCGTGCGCGACTCCTTCCAGCACCCGGCGCACACCTACACGCTCACCGGCGTGCTGATCGACTCGTCGAACGCCGGAATCTCGAAGTTCAGCGAGAAGGTCGACAACCAGACGCGCTACGACTATTTCCAGCGCTTCGGCATCGGTCAAGGCGCGTCGACCGGCTATCCTCTCGAAGCGAACGGCCTGATCCATCCCGTCGAGGAGTGGGGTGCGCAGACGGCGTACAACACCTCGTTCGGTCAGGGTGTCACCACCACGATGCCCGAACTGGCCCGCGCGTACGGGGCGATCGTCAACGGCGGCGTCAAGATGCCGCTGCAGATCATCGAGTCCTGCACCAAGCCCGACGGCACGGTGATCGAGCCGGATCTCGCCGAGCCCGAGCGGGTCGTCAGCGAGAGCACGTCGGCCCAGATGCGCGAGATGCTCGAGAACGTGTTCCTGCAGGCCCCCTACGCCAAGACCGTCGAGATCCCCGGCTATCGCATCGGCGGCAAGACCGGCACCGGCGAGAAGGCCGACCTGGTCAACGGCGGCTACAAGCAGGGCGTCTACTACACGACGATGGTGGGCTTCGCGCCGGCCGACGACCCGCAGTACGTGGTTGTCGTCACCCTGGACGAGCCGACGAAGGTAACATCGTCTGCGGCCAACGCGACGGCGTTCCAGAAGGCCATGACCCAGGTTCTCAAGACCTACCGCGTCATGCCCTCGACGACGTCGCCGGAGCTGCTGCCCAAGTTCGGGTAGTCCTGTGCCGGATTGCTGCTGAGGGCCGGAGTACCCCCAAGATGATCGCGCTCACCATCGCCCAGATCGCCCGTGCCCTCGCGGGCGAGGTGCACTTCGCCGACGGCGACACGCCCGACACGCTCATCTCGGGAGCGGTCGACACCGATTCCCGGCTCATCGCTCCGGGCGGCGTGTTCGTCGCGAAGCCCGGCGACGAGACCGACGGGCACCTGTTCGTCGACTCGGCGGTCGAGAAGGGCGCGGCGCTGGCGATCGTCGAGCGCCGGGTCGGCGCCGACGTCACGCAGGTGGTCGTGCCCGACGCGGTCGCCGCCCTCGCAGACCTCGCGCGCGAGGTCGTGCAGCGCGTCCGGGATGCCGGTGACCTGCGCGTCGTCGGCATCACCGGGTCGAACGGCAAGACCACGACGAAGAACCTGCTCGCCCGCATCCTCGAGGGCGAGGGCGAAGCCGTCTCTCCGAAGGCCTCGTTCAACAACGAGGTCGGCGCGCCGCTGACGATGCTGCGCGTCACCGAGACCACGGAGTTCCTCGTGAGCGAGTTCGGTGCGAGCGCGCCGGGTGAGATCGCGCGGCTCGCAGGGCTCGTCGACCCCGATGTCGGCGTCGTCCTCATGGTGGGCATGGCGCACGCCGGCGGGTTCGGCGGCATCGAGGCGACCTTCCACGCCAAGTCCGAGCTCGTCCGGGCGCTGAGCGCCGGGGGAGTGGCGGTGCTCAACGCGGACGACGCCCGCGTCGCCGCGATGGCCCCGATCGCCGGCGAGCAGGGCGCTGCCGTGCGCTGGTTCGGCCGCGGCGCCGCCGCCGCAGATGTCCGCGCCGACGATGTCGTGGTGACGGCATCCGGAACGTCCTTCACGGTGACCGCCGACGGGATCTCGCTGCCGCTCCGCCTGCGCGTGCTGGGCGAGCACCACGTCATGAACGCCCTCGCCGCCATCGCCGCGGCGACCACCCTCGGTGTCTCGCTCGCCGACGCCGTCGCGCGTCTCGAGACCGTGGAGATCGCCGAGCGGTGGCGCATGCAGCCGCTCGGGTCGGACCGCGTCCGCATCATCAACGACGCCTACAACGCCAGCCCCGACTCGATGTCGGCGGCCCTGCGCACCCTCGCCCAGATCACCGGGCCGGGCGAGCGCACCGTTGCGGTCCTCGGTGCGATGAGCGAGCTCGGCGAATACGCGGAGGAAGAGCACGACCGCGTCGGTCTGCTGGCCGTGAGACTCGGCATCCAGCGCATCGTCGTCGTCGGTGACGCCGCGCGCCGGATGTACCTGGAAGCCGTCGCCCAGGGCTCGTGGGACAACGAGGCCGTCTTCTTCGCGACGGCCGACGAGGCCTTCGACTATCTCCAGGGTGAACTGCGCGACGGCGACCGCGTGCTCGTGAAGTCGTCGAACTCGGCCGGGCTGCGGTTCCTCGGCGATCGTCTGGGAGAATCGTTCTCGTGAGATCTCTCCTGACCGCGGCGGCGATCTCGCTGGCATTCACACTCTTCCTCACCCCCGTGTTCCTGCGGCTCTTCCGCAAGTGGGGCTGGGGACAGGTCATCCGCACGCCGGAGGACATCCGCAACCCCAACCACCAGACGAAGCGCGGCACGCCGACCATGGGCGGCACCATCTTCATCGTCGGCACGATCGTCGGCTACCTGGTCGGCTGCTACGTGGGGAACAACCCGCCGACGATCTCGGGCCTGCTCGTCATCTGGATGATGGTGGGCCTCGGCGCGGTCGGCTTCATCGACGACTACATGAAGGTGCGCCAGCAGAAGTTCATGGGACTGAGCGGCTGGCGCAAGATCGTCGGCCAGGTCATCGTGACGGTGCCGTTCGGCATCGTGGCCCTGAACTTCCCGAACGACTTCGACCAGACGCCGGCCTCGCCGTACGTGTCGGTGTTCCGCGACGTGCCCGTGCTCGGCTTCATGACGCTTGGGCTCATCATCGGCTGGATCCTCTACCTGGCGTGGGTCACCTTCATCGGAGTGGCCTTCTCGAACAGCACGAACGTGACGGACGGACTCGACGGCATGGCGGCGGGCGCCGGCATCTTCGTCATCGGCGCCTACAGCCTCATCGCGTTCTGGCAGTTCAACCAGGCTTGCTGGGGTGGCGAGGGGCTCTCGGCGGCCGCCAAGGCCGCGTGCTATCCGACCCGTGACCCGTTCGACCTCGCGATCATCTCTGCGTCCTTCGTCGGCGCGCTCGTCGGGTTCCTCTGGTGGAACGCCCCGAAGGCCAAGGTCTTCATGGGCGACGTCGGGTCGATGGCCATCGGCGGCGTCATCGCCGCGATGGCGATCCTCACGCGCACCGAACTCCTCGCCGTGCTCGTCGCCGGCGTCTTCATCATCGGCCCCGGCTCGGTGATCCTGCAGCGCCTCTACTTCAAGATCACGCGCGGCAAGCGGCTCTTCCTGATGAGCCCGTTCCACCACCATCTCGAACTCCGCGGCTGGTCGGAGGTCACCATCGTCGTGCGCATGTGGATCATCGCGGGCCTCCTCGCGGTGTCGGGCGTCGGCTTCTTCTACGTCGAATGGCTCTCGCGCACATGACCTCGGAACGCCTGTCCACTCTCACCAGCTGGAACGCCGACTGGAAAGGGCTGCGGGTCGCGGTGCTCGGGATGTCGGTCACCGGCTTCTCCGTCGCCGACACGCTCGCCGAGCTCGGCGCCGAGGTGCTCGTCGTGACCGAGAGCGCCGACGAGGAGTTCGAGCGCCTGCTGCCGGTCATCGGGGTGCGGCTCTGGACCGGGAGCCTCGACGCCGTGCCGGCCGAGCTCGCGGACTTCGCGCCGGAGGTCGTCGTGGCGTCGCCGGGCTTCGCGCCTCGGCATCCGGTCATCTCGTGGGCTCGTGAGAACGACATCGCACTTTGGGGAGACGTCGAGCTCGCGTGGCGGGTGCGCGACAAGGTGGTGCGATCGGACGGCACGCCCGCGGACTGGATCCTGATCACCGGCACCAACGGCAAGACCACGACCACCCGACTCACCGCGACCATGCTCGTCGCCGGCGGCCTCAGGGCTGCCCCCGTGGGTAACATCGGCACTCCCGTGCTGGACGCGGTGCGCGACCCCTCCGGGTTCGACGCGCTGGTGGTCGAGCTCTCGAGCCACCAGCTCTGGTACCTCGGGCTGCAGGACTCGCCTGATCCGTTGTCGCCGTGGGCGGCGGTGTGTCTCAACCTCGCCGACGACCACCTCGAGTGGCACGGCTCGTTCGACGCCTACCGCGCCGCGAAGGCGCAGGTGTACGACAACACGCGCGTCGCGTGCGTGTACAACAAGGCGGATGCCGCGACCCAGCGCATGGTCGAAGACGCCGAGGTGGTCGAGGGGGCGCGCGCGATCGGCTTCGATCTGGGCGTGCCCGGTCCGAGCGACCTCGGGGTCGTCGAGGGCATCGTGGTCGATCGCGCCTTCCTGGACGACCGGCGCACCAGCGCGCTGGAGCTCACCACGGTGGAGGAGCTGGCCGCGAAGGGCCTCGCCGCGCCCCACATCGTCGCGAACATCCTGGCCGCCGCCGCGCTGGCGCGGTCGATGGATGTCGCACCCGCGGCGATCCGCGATGCCCTGCGCGACTTCCGGCTCGACCCGCACCGCATCGAGGTCGTCGCGCAGCACGAGGGCATCACCTGGGTCGACGACTCCAAGGCCACCAACCCGCACGCCGCGGCTTCGTCGCTCGCGGCGTACCCCGGTGCCGTGTGGGTCGTCGGCGGCCTGCTCAAGGGCGTCGACGTGTCGGAGCTCGTCTCGGGCCGGGGCGCAGGCACCAAGGCGGCCATCGTGATCGGCGTCGACCGGGCGGCGGTGCTCGCCGCGTTCGAGCGACACGCGCCCGCGGTGCCGGTGTTCGAGGTCGAGGCCGTTGAGACTGAAGAGGTCATGGCGCAGGTCGTCGAACTGGCGGCAGGGGTGGCGCGTGACGGGGACGTGGTTCTGCTCGCTCCCGCTGCGGCATCCTTCGACCAGTTCGCCTCCTACGCGGACCGCGGTCGCAGATTCGCTGCCGCGGTGAGGGATCGGATCGGAACGGGGGAGCAGCGTGACCACGACGCAGCCGCCGCGGACCCGGCAGACCCCGACGCCGCCTGAACCGCCCGCCCGCCGCGGACTCGCCGCGCGGGTGTCGCTCGGCCGCGTCTTCGCGCCGGTGCCCAGCGAGTTCCTGCTCATCGCCTCGACGGCGCTCCTGCTGACGGTCTTCGGGCTCGTCATGGTGCTGTCGGCGACGTCCGCCACTGCGACGGCCGCCGGCGAGGCGCCGTGGGAGATGGTGATCAAGCAGGTCATGTTCGCCGTGATCGGCATCCCGCTGATGTTCGTCGCCAGCCGTCTGCCCGTCGCCTTCTGGAAGAAGATCGCGTGGCCGGCGCTGATCTTCGGCATCGCCTTCCAGCTGCTGGTGTTCATTCCCGGGCTCGGCATCGACATGGACGGCAACCGCAACTGGATCAACGTCGGCGGCGTCCAGGCGCAGCCGTCGGAGTTCCTCAAGCTCGCGCTGGCGATCTGGGTAGCGTTCGTGCTCTTCCGCAAGCGCACGCTCCTCGCCGACTGGCGTCACGTCTACATCCCGCTGGTTCCGGTCGCGGGCCTCGCGCTGGCGACGGTGATCGCGGGAAGCGACCTCGGCACGGCGATGATCCTCGCCCTGATCGTGCTCGGCGGGCTGTTCTTCTCCGGGGTGAAGCTGCGTGTGTTCATCCTGCCGATGCTGGCGGCCGCCGGCTTCGTCGCGTTCTACTTCCTCACCAGCGCCGACCGCATGCGGCGGTTCTGGAGCTTCCTGAACCCGAACTGCCTGGCGGACTACTACAACGACTGCTATCAGCCGCTGCACGGCATCTGGGGACTCGCCAGCGGCGGGATCTTCGGTCTGGGCCTCGGCAACTCCCGCGAGAAGTACGACTGGCTGCCGGCCGCGGCGAACGACTACATCTTCGCGATCGTAGGGGAGGAGCTCGGGCTCATCGGCTGCGCCGTCGTGCTGACGCTGTTCGCGCTCTTCGCCGTCGGCGCGTTCCACGTCATCCGCAAGACGGACGACCCGTTCGTGCGCATCGCCGCGGGTGGCATCACGGTGTGGATCGTGGGCCAGGCGCTGATCAACATCGGCGTCGTCCTGCGCGTCTTCCCCGTGCTGGGCGTGCCGCTGCCCTTCATGTCGCAGGGCGGCACCTCGCTGGTGTCGGTGCTGCTGGCCTCGGGCGTCCTGCTGGCGTTCGCGCGGTCGCTGCCCGCCTCCGTCGCCCGGCGCGAGGCGGCGATCGCCGAGGCCCGAGCGGCCCGCGAGCGCGCCAAGCTCCGCGCCGTGCGCTGAGCCGAGGCATCCGTCGGGGTCCATGTCGTGCGGTGTGTGCGGGTTCGGGGCGCACGGCGGACCGCTTGGGGCGCGTGACGCGCGCCCCAAGCGTCCGCCGTGCGCCCCAAACCCTGTCGGCCTGGCCGGGTAGGCTCGGGGAGTGACGACGTACCTCCTGGCCGGCGGCGGTACCGCCGGACACGTCAACCCGCTCCTGGCTGTCGCCGATGCCCTGCGGGCCCGGGACCCCGAGGCCGAGGTGCTCGTGCTCGGCACCCGCGAAGGGCTCGAGGCACGGCTGGTGCCCGAGCGCGGCTACGAGCTGCTCTTCGTCGACAAGGTGCCGTTCCCGCGTCGGCCGAACCCGGCCGCGGCCGCCTTCCCGGCACGGTTCCGCCGTGCGATCGCGCAGGTGCGCGCGCACATCTCCGCACGCCGCGTCGACGTCGTCGTCGGCTTCGGCGGCTACGCGTCGGCCCCCGCGTACATGGCGGCACGCCGCGAGCGCGTTCCGTTCGTCGTGCACGAGGCGAACGCGCGTCCCGGGCTCGCGAACGTGCTGGGCGCACGGTCGGCTGCCGGCGTCGGGGTCGCTTTCGAGGGCACACCGCTGAGGGGCTCTCGTGTCGTCGGGATGCCGCTGCGCCGCGAGATCGTCACGCTCGACCGCGACGCGCTCCACGCCGAGGCCGCCGCGCACTTCGGCCTCGACCCGGCGAAGCCGGTGCTGCTGGTGTTCGGCGGCTCCCTCGGCGCACAGCGCCTGAACGCGGCGTTCGGTGAGGGCCACGGCGCCGGCTGGCGCGATGTGCTCGATGCCGGCTGGCAGCTGCTGCACGTGACCGGTGAGCGTTCGGAGCTGCCCGACCCGGGCGCCGCAGGCTACGCCGTGCGCCGCTACGTCGACCGCATGGACCTCGCGTTCGCGCTGGCGGACTTCGTCGTGTCGCGGGCAGGAGCGGCGACCGTCAGCGAGCTCAGCGCGCTCGGCATCCCGACCGTCTACGTGCCCTACGCGGTCGGGAACGGCGAACAGGCGCTCAACGCCTCGTCTGCGATCCGCGCCGGCGCGGCGGTGCTGATTCCGGACGCCGAGTTCACCGGCGACCGCGTGCGCGCAGAGGTCATCCCGCTGCTGTCCGACGACGCTCGGCGTGCCGCGATGGCGGCGGCTGCGGCATCCGTCGGCACCCGGACTGGCACCGAGAACGTTGTCGAGATGATCGACGAAGCGCTCCGGGAGTCAGGACGCGGGTGAGGTCTCGCCCCCGCGCAGCGCGGCGGTGACGATCGCGAGGGCCTCGTCGGCGTCGAGGCGCAGGTCGCGCACCTGGGCCGCGAAGGCGGCGGCGGCCCGCTGCAGCTGCTGACGCGCAGGGTCGGCGTCGAACGCCACGAACGTGCCGTTGCGGCCGCGGGTCTCGATGACGCCGGATGCCTCGAGCTCTCGGTACGCGCGTGCCACGGTGCCCGGCGCGATGCCCAGCTCTTCGGCGAGGCGCCGGACCGTGGGAAGCCGTTCGCCGGCACCCAGCTCCCCGGATGCGACGGAGTCGACCAGCCCGGCGCGGAGCTGCTCGAACGGCGGGACGGGCGAGGACGGGTCGATGACGATCATGCGAACTGCTCCTCTGAAGCGGGCGTCGCCGGATGAAGGAAGTCAGGGTAGATCGAAGCAGGCAACTTGCCCTGACCGAGGGTGTAGAGCACTTGGATCGCGGGGATACCCCACCACGGGAACAGTGCCGAAACGTCGCTGGATCCTGGAAGCAGCCAGGCATCTGCGCTGAGCGTGAGGGCGCATCCGAGCGGGAGCCACGCCGCGGTCGCCGCGCCCATCCGGAGCACGCTGAGCGCGTCCGCGCGGAACAGATCGTCCCATGCGAGTTCGAGGGTGTCGGAGGCGGGCTGCGGCTGCGCGAGCACGAGGCGCTCGGCGAACCTGCCGCCGACCGCGGTGAGGACGGCGAAACCCAGCGCGGTGTAGGCGAGCACCAGCTCAACGCGATCGACGGGGCGGAGCGCGGCAGTGACCGCGAGGATCGCACAGCTCGCCGTGGCGGCGACCAGGAGGACGGGCGGCGTCAGTCGGCGCCCGCGCCCGACGTAGTCGCGGACACGGAGCGCGCGCGGGCGAGCGACACGGACGGCCGTGGGCGCCGGATGGAAGAGCCGTTCGCGGAGGTTGACAACCACCGCCGTCGCCGTCAGGACGACGAGGAAGATCGACAGCGTGACGAGCCACAGGAACTGTGGGCTCGACGACAGTGGGGTAGCCGCGAAGACCACGGACGCTGCGATGACGGTCGCGAGAAGACCCCACATATTCGCCCTGAGCAGGGATCTGGTGCGGTGGCGAACGCTGAGGGCCATCGCCTCCGAACCGAACGGCAGACGCGCACGCAACGCGGTCCGGTAGGCCGGCGTCGCGCCGAAGTCCGCACCGCGTGAAGCGATCAAGGCGATGACGGCCACCGCGGCGATTCCGGCGAGAACGCCTCCGTTGAATGTGGTGACCCAATCGAGCATGAGGCGATCGTGTCACGTTTTGTATCAATGTGTCAATACAGTTCCGAGGCGCCTGCTCAGCGCGCCGGGGCCGCGGAGACCGTCACCCAACTTAGGATTGACGGGCCATGATCAGACCCGATCTCAGTCTTCCCATCCCCGACGACATCACCGCCGCCCACTTCATCGGAATCGGCGGATCCGGCATGTCGGGGCTCGCCCGCATGTTCCTCGAGCGCGGCATCCGCGTGTCGGGGTCCGACCGCGCCGACAGCAAGGGGCTGCGCGAGCTCGCCGAGCTCGGTGCGACGGTCCACGTCGGCCATGACGCAGCGAATCTCTCCGACGACGTCGACACGGTCGTGCACACGGGCGCCATCTGGCCCGAGAACCCCGAGTTCCTGCTGGCCAAAGAGCGCGGGCTGCACGTGATCCACCGCTCGCAGGCGCTGTACTGGCTGATCGGCGGACGCCGGCTCGTGTCGGTCGCCGGCGCTCACGGCAAGACCACGTCGACGGGCATGATCGTCACGGCGCTGCGCGACCTCGGGGTCGACCCGACGTTCGTCAACGGCGGCGTCATCGCGCAGCTCGGCGTATCGAGTGGCAGCGGGCGGGACGACCTCTTCGTCATCGAAGCCGACGAGTCGGACGGCACATTCCTGCTGTACGACACGTCGATCGCACTCATCACCAACGTGGACCCCGACCACCTCGACCACTGGGGCACGCGGGACGCCTTCTACGCCGCGTTCGCCCGGTTCGCGAACGAGGCGCGCGAGGCGGTCGTGATCTCGTCCGACGACGCCGGCGCCCAGCTCGTGACGGCGCAGCTCACCCATTCGCGCGTCGTGACCTTCGGTGAGGCCGAGGGAGCGACGGTGCGCGTCACCGACGTCGTCACCGACGGCCCTGTCTCGTTCCGCCTCACCCACGACGGGGTCACGGTCGACGCGCAGCTTCCCATCCCGGGCGCCCACAACGCGATCAACGCGGCCGGCGCCGTCGCGGTGCTCCTCACACTCGGCCATTCACTCGAGCCGGCCGTGCGCGCCGTCGAGGGGTTCGCGGGCACCGTGCGCCGCTTCGAGCTCCACGGCGTCGAGCGCGGCGTAAGCGTCTTCGACGATTACGCGCATCACCCGACCGAGGTCGCCGCCGCCCTTGCCGCGGCGCGCACGGTCGTCGGCGACGGGCGCATCATCGCGATCCAGCAGCCCCACACCTACTCCCGCACGAAGGACATGTACCAGGAGTTCGCCGACGTGCTCGAGCGCTTTGCCGACCACACGGTCATGCTCGACGTGTACGGCGCGCGCGAAGACCCCGTGCCGGGGGTGACCGGCGAGCTGGTGAGCGATGCCTTCGCCGACCCGTCGCACGTGCACTTCGTGCCCGACTGGCAGGAGGCCGCCGACTACACCGCGTCGGTCGCCC
Source organism: Microbacterium sp. B35-04 (assembly GCF_010634885.1). NCBI lineage: Bacteria > Bacillati > Actinomycetota > Actinomycetes > Micrococcales > Microbacteriaceae > Microbacterium > Microbacterium sp. B35-04. The sequence goes on from NZ_MWLP01000030.1 coordinate 16,183, forward strand.
GCGCAGGCGACTACGTCATCACCCTCGGCTGCGGGAATGTGAACCTGATCATCCCCCAGGTGCTCGAGGCGCTCGGTCGCGCGCGCGGCGGAACGACGAGCCCCGATGTCTTCACTCCCGCCCGGCCTTCTGGCCTGGCCGACCCGTCGGGCCCCGCCGGCCTGTCCAGTACCGCGGAGTAGGACCGCATGCGCCGCCCGTCGCCGTTGCCGCAGCCGCCGGTCGCCTCGCGCGGCCAGGCGCGTGCGGGTGCGCCGACCCCGCCGGCCGACGACCACACGGCCGGCGACGACTGGGCCGGCGTCGCCCCGGCCGACGACTACTCGATCGAGGATCGTCCGGTTGAGGACCATCCGACCGAGGATCTCTCCGTCCTCCGTGAGGCTGGGCCTCGCGCGACTGAATCCGCCCGCGAGACGCAGGCCGGCAGCACGAACTCCGCCCTGACGGACGGGAACGACACGGCCCCGGTCATCCCGCTGTCATCGCCGACCGCCCTGCCCAGCGCGGCCCCCGCACCGGACTCGGGGCGGGCACCCGGCTCTGCCGCGAAGACGGATGCCGGGGACGTCGGCTTCCGCGAGGTCTGGCGGGCATCGCGTGCCCGTCGCAAGGCGCTGCGCGCCGAGATCCGCCGCTTCACCGTGCGACAGCGACGGCGGCGCGCGATCTGGCTCGGGGCCGCGGCATCCGTCCTCCTCCTGGCGCTCGGAACGCTCGGTGCGGCGTACAGCCCGCTCTTCGGCGTGGAGAGGATCTCGGTCGTCGGGGCGCAGCAGCTCGCGGCGGACGACATCTCCGACGCGCTGGCGACCCAGCTGGGCACGCCTCTGCCGCTGGTCGACGAGAGCGCCGTGAAGGCCGCGCTCGTCGCCTTCCCGCTGATCGAGACGTACGCCCTCGAGGCCCGGCCGCCCCATGAGCTCGTGGTGCGGATCGTCGAGCGCACGCCGATCGGCCTGATCGAGACCCGCGCGGGCTACACGCTCGTGGACGCCGCGGGCGTCGCGCTGTCGACGGCGGCGACGCCGAGCGCCGGCATGCCCGTGCTCGCGATCGCGGGCGGCATCGACTCCGACGCCTTCGCGGCGGCCGGACAGGTGATGCGCGCGCTGCCGGACGACATCCGTGCACAGGTGACGGAGGTGACCGCGTCGACCCCCGATGACGTGACGCTCACCCTCGGCGGGTCGAATGCGCAGGTGGTGTGGGGGAGCGCGGACCGGTCGGCGGACAAGGCGCTGAATCTCGCCAAGATGATGGCCCAGCGTCCACCGGCGGACGTCACGACCTACGACGTGACGTCGCCTGAGGTCGTCGTCGTGCGCTGAGCCTTCTCCTGACGGCCACTTCCGGGACCGGATGCGGCGACACGCCGTTCCGTTGCGGCCGAGCGCGCAGTGTCCGCTTACTTTCGAGTCAAGGAATTGCATACCGGGCAATTCTTTATACCTCTACTAGAGGTTGAAGGTTAAAAGGTCCAGGGCTACGGAGGCCGGCATGAGCCAGAACCAGAACTACCTCGCCGTGATCAAGGTCGTAGGCGTCGGCGGCGGCGGCGTCAACGCGGTCAACCGCATGATCGAGCTCGGCCTGCGCGGGGTCGAGTTCATCGCCATCAACACCGACGCCCAGGCGCTGCTGATGAGCGACGCCGACGTCAAGCTCGACGTCGGACGCGAACTGACCCGAGGGCTCGGCGCAGGTGCCGATCCGGAAGTGGGCCGTCGCGCCGCCGAAGACCACGCCGAAGAGATCGAAGAGGCGCTCCGCGGTGCCGACATGGTCTTCGTGACGGCGGGCGAAGGCGGCGGCACGGGCACGGGCGGCGCGCCCGTGGTCGCGAAGATCGCCAAGTCCATCGGCGCCCTCACCATCGGTGTGGTGACCAAGCCTTTCTCGTTCGAGGGCCGCCGCCGTCAGCAGCAGGCCGAGACCGGCGTCGCCAAGCTCAAGGAAGAAGTCGACACCCTCATCGTGGTGCCGAACGACCGCCTCCTCGAGATCAGCGACCGCGGCATCTCGATGATCGAGGCGTTCGCGACGGCCGACCAGGTGCTCCTCGCCGGTGTGCAGGGCATCACCGACCTCATCACGACGCCGGGTCTCATCAACCTCGACTTCGCCGACGTCAAGTCGGTGATGCAGGGGGCCGGATCGGCCCTCATGGGCATCGGCTCGGCCCGCGGCGCAGATCGTGCCATCAAGGCCGCCGAGCTCGCCGTCGAGTCGCCGCTGCTCGAGGCGTCGATTGAGGGTGCGCACGGCGTGCTGCTGTCGATCCAGGGCGGATCGAACCTCGGCATCTTCGAGATCAACGACGCCGCCCAGCTCGTCAAGGAGGCCGCGCACCCCGAGGCGAACATCATCTTCGGAACGGTCATCGACGACACGCTCGGCGACGAGGTGCGGGTCACCGTCATCGCGGCCGGCTTCGACGGCGGCGAGCCGGAGAAGCGCATCGAGCCGATCGCGGCCGCGCGTGTGGTCTCGACTCCCGCGGTGCCGGCCACCCCGGCCGACGAAGCGGCGAAGGATCGCGATGTCGTCGAGCAGGTGCCCGTCCCCGTCTCGGTCGGCGCCGTCACCGAGTCGTCGTACGACACGGCGTTCGGCGACGATGATCTCGACATCCCCGACTTCCTCAAGTAAGCCGTCGGCACGCCCGGCCGTGACAGACCTCCGTGCGCGTCTCGCGGTGATCGATGAGCGGATTGCGGATGCCGCACGCGCGGCCGGTCGCGATCCCTCGGAGCTCACCCGCATCGTGGTGACCAAGTTCCACCCCGCTTCGCTCGTCGACGAGCTGTACACGCTCGGCGTGCGTGACGTGGGCGAGAACCGGCAGCAGGAGTTCAGCCGCAAGGTCGTCGAGGTGGGCGATCTCGCGGGCCTGCGGTGGCACTTCATCGGGCAGGCGCAGACCAACAAGGCTCGTGCGATCCGGGCCGCGGCATCCGTCGTCCATTCGCTCGACCGCACCCGGCTCGCCGACGCGCTCGACGCGGCCGGCGAGCCGGGGGAGCCCCCGCTCGACGTGCTGCTGCAGGTCAACCTCACGGACGACCCGGGCCGCGGGGGCGTTGCCCCCGGCGAGCTCGAGGCGCTCGCGTCGCACGCCGCTGCGCTGCGCTCGCTGCGCGTACGCGGCGTGATGGCGGTCGCACCGCTCGACGAGCACCCGGCGGACGCGTTCGCCCGGCTGAACGCCCTCGCCGGCACCGTGCGCGCGGTCGTGCCCGAGGCGGATTGGATCTCCGCCGGCATGACGGCGGACTTCGCCGAGGCGATCGCGGCGGGCGCGACACACCTACGCATCGGTTCGGCAATCACCGGCCCCAGGCCACAACGCGGTTAACCTCGGAACAGATGAGCACTACGGAGGATCAGATGTCGAACCCGCTCAAGAAGACCATGGTGTACCTCGGACTCGCAGACGAGGAAGAGGTCTACGAGGAGCCTGCGCCCCAGCCGCGTGCTCGCAAGTCGGAGCAGGTCGTCGACAAGCCGGCCGCTCCGATCACACCGATCCACCGGCCCGCCGTGGTGCGTCAGCCGGCACCGGCGACGATCAACGAGATCCTGACGGTGCATCCCAAGCAGTACCGCGATGCCCAGATCATCGCCGAGAACTTTCGTGACGGCATCCCCGTCATCATCAACCTCTCTCAGATGAGCGACGCCGACGCGCGTCGTCTGATCGACTTCGCCAGCGGCCTGTCGCTGGGGCTCTACGGGCGCATCGAGCGTGTCACGAGCAAAGTCTTCCTGCTCTCGCCCGAGAACGTCGCCGTATCGGGCGATGGGGCCGTCCCGCAGGCGGATCCGGAGTCGGTCCCCTTCACGCAGCCGTAGTCTGGCTACGTGGCAGTCGTCCAAATCATCGCAGCGATTCTCAACCTCGCGCTGCTCCTCTATGTCTTCGTGTTGCTCGCGCGGCTGATCCTCGACTGGATCCCGTTCTTCAACCGCGAGTGGCGCCCGCGTGGCGCCGGGCTCGTGGTCGCCGAGCTCATCTACACCGTCACGGATCCGCCCATCAGGCTGTTCCGGCGCTTCATCCCGCCGTTGCGCGTGGGTGCCGTCGCCATCGACTTCGGGTTCGCGCTGACGATGCTGGGATGCTTCATCCTGCTCAGCATCACGCGCACACTTGCGGGCTGAATCGGCGACTCACTGTGACGCGGGCCGCGCCTTCGACACTCGCAGAACCGATGACTATGCTTTGCTGATACGAACGGCCGCCAGCAGGCGGTCGCCCCGACATCGGCCAGCGACCAGACGCTCGAAAGAGGAATCACCATGGCATTGTCCCCCGATGACGTCGTCACCAAGCAGTTCCAGCACGTCCGATTCAAAGAGGGCTTCGACCCCGACGAGGTGGACGATTTCCTCGACGAGATCGTCGTGGAGTGGCGCAAGGCTCTCACCGAGAACGAGGAGCTGAAGGCCAAGCTGGCGGCGTACGAGTCGGGTGCTGCGCCCGCACGAGCCGCGGAGCCCGCTCCGGCTCCCGTCGCTGAGGCCGCACCGGTCGGCGGTGCCGCCCCCGCCGCGAGCGCGGGCATCATCGAGCTGGCCCAGCGCCTGCACGACGAGCACGTCGCCGAGGGCATCGCGCAGCGCGACCAGCTCATCTCCGACGCCAAGTCGCAGGCGGCTTCGATCGTCTCCCAGGCCGAGACCCGCGGCCGCGAAGAGCTCGCGAAGCTCGACCGCGAGCGCACCACGCTCGAGGGCCGCATCACCGAGCTCCGCAACTTCGAGCGCGACTACCGCGCCCAGCTGCGCAGCTACATCGAGGGCAAGCTGCGCGACCTCGAGACCTCGGCGACGACGTCCGGCGCCCAGCCGGTCTCGGCGCTGGGCCTCTAGGCCTTGACGCGTCGACCTCCCCTTCGTCAGGCGGCGGCCGGCACCATCATCGCGATTCTCGCGGTGCTGGTGCTGGCCGCCGACCAGTTGGCGAAGTACCTCGCGCTCGAGAACCTGCCGTTCCAGGAGCCTGTCGAGGTCCTCGGCGACTTTCTGAGCTTCTACCTCACGCGCAATCCCGGCGCCGCCTTCTCGCTCGGCGAGGAGGTCACGTGGATCTTCACGATCGCACTGGCCGGCGTCGCGGGCGTCATCGGCTGGCTGGCCGCGACGCGGGTGCGTTCGCGGCTCTGGGCCGTCACGCTCGGGCTTCTCCTGGGCGGCGTCCTCGGCAACCTCACCGACCGGCTCTTCCGTGACCCCGGGTTCGCCGTCGGGCACGTCGTCGACTTCATCAACACGCCGTGGATGTGGTTCTTCCCCGGCATGTCGCCGGCGATCTACAACATCGCCGACATCTTCATCGTGTGCGACATGATCGCGATCGCACTGCTGGTCCTCGTCGGGGTGCACATGGACGGCTCGCGCGATCGCGATCGCGGCCGCGACGACGAGGAGTCGCAGCTGGGCGCAGAGGGTGACCAGTCCGCGCCGGGCGGTGCAGTGGCGGGATCCGGCAACGCGTTCCCCGTAGCGGACGCCGATGCCGGGATCCCGGCCGACGAGCGCGGTCTGCCGCCGCTGAGCGCGAGCGAGCAACTCGCGGTCGAGGAAGCGGCCGAGCGCCAGGCGGATGAGTTCGAGGCCGAGCCGGAGACCCGGCGGCCCGGGCGCGACGCCGAGATCTGACATGGGATCCCGCAGCCTCCCCGTTCCCGACGGGCTCGACGGTGCTCGCGTCGATGCGGCGCTCGCGAAGATGCTCGGCTTCTCGCGCACCTTCGCGGCCGACGTGGCCGATGCCGGCGGCGTGTCCATGGACGGGCGCACGCTCTCGAAATCCGACAAGCTGCGGGGCGGGGCCTGGCTCGACGTGGCGTGGACCCCCAAGGAAGAGCCTCGCGTGATTCCGGTCGAGGTGCCCGACCTCGGCATCGTCTACGACGATGACGACATCGTGGTCGTCGACAAGCCCACCGGCGTCGCCGCGCACCCCTCGCTCGGATGGGAGGGCCCGACGGTGCTGGGCGCCCTCGCCGCCGCCGGCTACCGCATCGCGACGACAGGCGCTGCGGAGCGCCAGGGCGTCGTACACCGCCTCGACGTCGGCACCAGCGGGCTCATGGTCGTCGCCAAGACCGAGTCCGCGTACGTCGCGCTCAAGCGCGCATTCAAGGAGCGCGAGGTCGAGAAGATCTACCACGCCGTCGTGCAGGGGCACCCCGACCCGCTCGCCGGCACGATCGACGCGCCCATCGGGCGGCATCCTTCGCACTCATGGAAGTTCGCCGTAACCCCCGACGGCAAGGATTCGATCACGCACTACGAGACGCTCGAGGCCTTCCCCGGTGCGTCGCTGCTCGAGATCCATCTCGAGACCGGTCGCACGCACCAGATCCGGGTGCACATGGCCGCCCACCGGCATCCGTGCGTCGGCGATCCGCTCTACGGCGCCGACCCGACGATGTCAGCGAGACTCGGCCTCACCCGGCAGTGGCTGCACGCGCACGAGCTCTCATTCGCCCACCCGGCCACGGGGGACTGGGTCACCTTCACCTCGGCGTACCCCGCCGACCTCGCCCACGCGCTCGAGGTGCTGCGCGGCGACTGATCGCGCGCGTCCGCACGCCTCCGCGCGGTGCGGGTGACCGGTCAGAGGCCGCCCTCGAACCAGGCGGCGTGCTCGTCGCGCAGCGCGAACTCGATCCGCCGGCGCATGTCGGGCAGCTCGAGCTCCGGGAGCGCATCGACGTCGTACCAGCCGACCTCGGTCATCTCGCCGTCTGCCGGGTACGGGTCTCCTGACACCCACGTGCAGCGGAAGGTGAGGTCGAGGTAGTCGGACTGATCGCCGTTCGGGTAAGTGACCCGCGGGATCTGGTGCACCCACGCGAGCCGTTCGACGCGGCACACGACATCGGCCTCCTCGAGCGTCTCGCGCACCGCGGCATCGGCGGGCTCCTCGCCCGGGTCGACGATGCCCGTCACCGGTGTGAGGTGCCCGTTGTCGCTGCGGCGCCCGAGCAGCACCTGTCCCTCGCGGAGCACGACAGCGGTCACACCGACGAGCGGCAGCGGGCGGGTGCCGACGAATCGGCGCAGATCGAGGACGAAGTCGGGGGTCGGCATGCACTCACCGTATTGCGGGCCGGCGCGTCGGCAGGTGCCGCCACGGCGGTGTCGGCGTATGGCGGATGTCGGATGCCGTGGTCACACTGGTCGCATGGCGATCGAAGTGCGGCCGGCCACGGTGTTCGACGACGTGGCGGCTCTGGTGGGGCCGAAGAACCCGCAGTCGAACGTGTGCTTCTGCCTGAGCTACCGCATCCCGGCGAAGGAGGCGACCGCTCTGCGCGGGCCGGAGCGCGCCGAACGCGTGCGCCGGCTCATGGACGAGGAGGGTCCGATCGGCGTGCTCGCATACGACGGCGACGAGCCCGTCGGCTGGGCGGCCGTCGCACCCCGCACCCGCACGCACTTCGCGACGTTCCGCAAGATCCCGCACGTCGACGACCTCGACGTGTGGTCGCTCTGGTGCTTCCGGGTGCGGCCGGGCCACCGCAAGAAGGGTGTGATGCATGCGCTCATCGACGGAGCCGTCGACTTCGCGCGGCAGAGCGGCGCTCCCGCGATCGAGGGATACCCGGTCGACAACGGCGATGCGAGGGTGGACCTCACGATGGCCTACGTCGGCACACGGCGCCTGTTCGAGCAGGCCGGTTTCGCCAAGGCGGCCGACACGACGTCGGTGCTCTCGGGATTCCCCCGTGTGCTCATGCGGCGCGACCTCTAGCGTGGACGCGTGAACCACCTCCTGCAGCGCCGCCTCGAACGTGCGAACACGCTCTACCTCGACTTCGTCGACACGATCCCGGCCAAGCACCTGGGCTCGCATCTGCGCGATCTGCCGTCCGACGCGATCGGCCACCAGCTGTGGTGCGTGCTCGGCGCGCGCGAGAGCTTCCCGAAGGCCGCCCGCGCGGGGGAGTGGCAGGGCTTCACGAGCCCCGTCGCGCGGGATGAGACCACGGATGCCGCGGCACTCCGTGCCGCCTTCGTCCAGACGGCCGCCGACATCGATGAGTGGGTCGCCGGCATCGACGCCGGCGACGAGGACTCGCTCCGCTACGTCCTCGCCCTCCTGGAGCACGAAACGCAGCATCAGGGCCAGCTCATTCGGTACCTCTACGGCCTCGGCATCGACCGGCCGCACTCATGGCAGCAGCAGTACGCGCTCGATGAGGACTTCTGAGCGACCGACTTTCTGAGAGACCGAGTTCTGAGATTCCGTGAACCGTCCCCGCAGTATCCGGCAATACCCGTTGTGAGTACAGACAGCGAGATCATCCGCCGGTCCGTCGATGCACCCTCCGCGTTCGCGGAAGTGTTCGAGCGGCACGCACGGGTGATCGGGGCGTTCGCCGCCCGCCGGGTCGGATCCCACGCCGCGGAAGATGTGCTGAGCGAGACGATGCTCGTCGCGTTCCGGCGTCGGCACGACTTCGATGCCACGTGGGAATCGGCGAAGCCCTGGCTTCTCGGCATCGCGTCGCGCGTGATCAAGAAGCATCGCACCGAAGAAGCCCGGCAGTGGCGCTCGTTCGAGGCATCCGTCTCCCGCGGCGATCACACGAGTGACGGCGCGATCGAGGCGGCCGGTGACCGGGCGGATGCCTCGTCCGCCGTGCGTGCGCTGGCACCGCGCATCGCGGCGCTGGCCGCGCGAGACCGCGAGACGCTGCTCCTGTACGCGTGGGGCGACCTCACCTACGAGGAGATCGGCATGGCGCTCGGGGTTCCCGTCGGCACCGTGCGATCGCGCCTGAACCGGGTGCGGCGCAAGCTCGCGCCGCCGGGGTCGCACGCGTCCGTCCGACTCACGTGGATCGCGAAGGAGGAGACCGATGGAGCTTATGGAACGAGTGCGTGACCTCGGGCGGGACGCCCCGACCCTTTCCGACGAGGGGATCGGCGCCGCACGACGGGCGCTGCTCAGCGAGATCGCCCGGGAGGTGCGAGCGGATGCCGCGGCCACCCGCCGCCGCACCGTCCGCTGGATCGGCGGCTCGGCGCTGGCCGGCGGGCTGGCGGCGACGGCACTGGTGATCGGGTTCGTCGCGGTGCCGGCCACAGCGCCGACAGCGTCGGCTGCGGCACAGGTGCTGGAGAAGGCGGCGGCGGCGAGCATTCGGGCCGCAGAGGAAGTCGTGCCGGCCGGCAGCTACACACGGGTCAACACCGCATTCACGTCGCTCACGACGTACGACGAGCAGATGCCGGCCGGTGCGAAGTTCAACAACGCCTTCCGCTCGGAGGCGGAAGCCGTGATCCTCATCGAGGATGAGTCGAGCGTCTATGTGCCCGCGGACCCCGCGGGTGAATGGGTGCGCGAGCGGAGTCCCTACCAAGTCACGGAGTCGGTCGGCCCGCGTGCCGCCGAGGCCGCCGAGGCGTGGAGTCGTGAGCTGAACCCAGGGTTGGGATTGGCTGGCATCACGCGGTACCCCGCAGGCGTCGCCGAAGGCGGTCGCGATGGTGACGTGGTGACCTACTACCTGGACGGCCGCGAGACGTACGAGGACATGCCGACGGATCCCGACGGGGTGGTCGCGTGGTTCGAGGAGCGGTATGGCGCGGAGGGGGAGCCCGACGGCATGGCGCACTTCTTCATCGAGACCATCGGTGACCTCATGTCGTTCAACCTGGCGCCGGCGACCGCGCGCGCCGGGATGCTCAGAGCGTTCGCGTCCCTTCCGGGTGTAGAAGTCGTCGCGACCGACGGTGACCTGACCACGCTCGCATACGAGCGAGACTTCGAAGCGGGACCGGCTCGTGTGGAGTTCGTGCTCGACACCGCACGCGGCTACGTCGTGCAGTCGACCAACTGGGGGATGGGCGAGTACGACGAGCCCGTGTCCTTCGAGGGCGTCCCCGATTGGCAGAGTCGTACGGTGTCGACGGTCTCGATCGTCGATTCGGCGCCCTGATCGCGGACCGGGAGCCGGCCGCGAGGGCGCCGGGCGGAGGCATCCGCTCGGCGCACTCGCGCATCGCAACGACCTTCAACACAGTGACCTTCAACTCGAAGGTGAGGCGACCTCGCCAGGAGAGTCCGCGGACTCGCGGAGGCCGTGGCGAGAGTGTCCGAGACCGTACCTAGACTCGATCCGTGGCATCCGACTCCTTCGTTCATCTGCACGTGCACAGCGAGTACTCGATGCTCGACGGCGCCGCCAAAATCGGCGCCATGACCCAGGCGGCGGCGGACTACGGCATGCCGGCGATCGCCGTCACCGACCACGGCAACACCTTCGCGGCGTTCGAGTTCTACAACGCGGCCAAGGCGGCGGGTGTGAAGCCGATCATCGGCCTCGAGGCGTACGTGACCCCGGGCACGCACCGCAGCGACAAGTCGCGCGTCCAATGGGGTTCGCCCGAGCAGAAGAGCGATGACGTCTCGGGCTCCGGCGCCTACACCCACATGACGATGTGGAGTCAGAGCACGGAGGGCATGCACAACCTCTTCCGGCTCAGCTCGCTGTCGAGCATGGAGGGGTACTACTTCAAGCCGCGCATGGACCGGGAGCTGCTGGAGACCTACGGCAAGGGTCTCATCGCGACGACGGGCTGCCCGTCCGGCGAGGTGCAGACGCGTCTGCGGCTCGGTCAGTACGACGCCGCGCGCGCGGCGGCCGCCGAGTTCCAGGACATCTTCGGCAAGGAGAACTACTTCGCCGAGATCATGGACCACGGGCTCTCGATCGAGCGCCGCGTCATGACCGACCTGGTGCGCCTCTCGAAGGATCTCGGCATTCCGCTCGTCGCGACCAACGACTCCCATTACACCCACCAGCACGAGGCCGACGCGCACGCGGCCCTCCTCTGCGTGCAGTCCGGCTCGACGCTGGACGACCCGAACCGATTCAAGTTCGACGGCGACGGCTACTACATCAAGACCGCCCAGGAGATGCGCCAGATCTTCCGAGAGCATCCGGAAGCCTGCGACAACACCCTCCTCATCGCCGAGCGCTGCGAGGTCGAGTTCAACACGAGCGCGAACTACATGCCGCGCTTCCCGGTCCCCGACGGCGAGACCGAAGACAGCTGGCTCGTCAAGGAAGTCGAGACGGGGCTGCATTACCGCTATCCCGACGGCATCCCCGACAAGGTTCGCAAGCAGGCCGAGTACGAGACCGGGATCATCCTCCAGATGGGTTTCCCCGGCTACTTCCTGGTCGTCGCCGACTTCATCAACTGGGCGAAGGACAACGGCATCCGAGTCGGCCCCGGCCGTGGCTCCGGCGCCGGCTCGATGGTGGCTTACGCCATGCGCATCACCGATCTCGACCCGCTCGAGCACGGCCTCATCTTCGAGCGGTTCCTCAACCCGGACCGCGTCTCGATGCCCGACTTCGACGTGGACTTCGACGACCGTCGCCGCGGCGAGGTGATCGACTACGTCACGGAGAAGTACGGCTCTGAGCGCGTCGCGCAGATCGTGACCTACGGGACGATCAAGTCGAAGCAGGCGCTGAAGGACGCGGGGCGTGTGCTCGGCTTCCCGTTCAGCATGGGAGAGCGTCTCACGAAGGCGATGCCGCCGGCCGTGATGGGCAAGGACATGCCGTTGAACGGCATGTTCGACCCGCAGCATCCGCGGTTCAAGGAGGCAAGCGAGTTCCGCGCGCTCATCGACACCGACCCCGATGCGAAGACGGTCTTCGACCGCGCGCTGGGGCTCGAGGGACTCAAACGTCAGTGGGGCGTGCACGCCGCCGGCGTCATCATGTCCAGCGAACCGCTGCTCGGCATCATCCCGATCATGCGCCGCGAGCAGGACGGCCAGATCGTCACGCAGTTCGACTACCCGTCGTGCGAGACGCTCGGGCTCATCAAGATGGACTTCCTGGGGCTGCGCAACCTCACGATCATCTCCGACGCGCTCGACAACATCCGGATGAACCGGGGCGAGGAGCTCGACCTCGAGCATCTCGCGCTCGATGATCGGGACGCCTACGACCTGCTCACCCGTGGCGACACCCTCGGCGTGTTCCAGCTCGACGGCGGCCCGATGCGGTCGCTCCTGCGCCTTCTGAAGCCCGATAACTTCGAGGACATCTCGGCCGTCATCGCGCTGTACCGGCCCGGCCCGATGGGTGCCAACTCGCACATCAACTACGCCCTGCGCAAGAACGGTCAGCAGGACATCACGCCGATCCACCCCGAGCTCGAAGAGCCGCTGAAGGACATCCTCGACACCAGCTACGGCCTGATCATCTATCAGGAGCAGGTCATGGCGATCGCGCAGAAGGTGGCGGGCTTCTCGCTCGGACAAGCAGACATCCTCCGCCGCGCAATGGGCAAGAAGAAGAAGTCCGAGCTCGACAAGCAGTACGAGGGCTTCTCCGGCGGCATGAAGGAGCGCGGCTTCGGCGATGACGCCATCAAGGCGCTGTGGGACATTCTGCTGCCCTTCTCGGACTACGCGTTCAACAAGGCGCACTCGGCCGCGTACGGCCTGGTCTCGTACTGGACCGCGTACCTCAAAGCCCACTATCCCGCCGAGTACATGGCGGCGCTGCTGACCAGCGTGGGCGATTCCAAAGACAAGATGGCGGTCTACCTCAACGAGTGCCGCCGCATGGGCATCAAGGTGCTGCCGCCTGACGTGGGCGAGTCGATCCGCTACTTCGCGGCAGTGGGGGAGGACATCCGATTCGGACTCGGCGCCGTCCGCAACGTCGGCGCCAACGTCGTCGACGGCATCGTCACCGCACGCAAGGAGGCGACGTTCGCGTCGTTCCACGACTTCCTGGTCAAAGTCCCGATGCATGTGGCCAACAAGCGCACCATCGAATCGCTCATCAAGGCCGGAGCGTTCGACTCCATGGGCGACACCCGGCGTGCTCTGCTCGAGGTGCATGAGGATGCGACCGAAGCGGCCGTCGACCGCAAGCGGAACGAGGCGCAGGGCGCCATCGGGTTCGATTTCGACAGCCTGTACGACGCCGTCGAAGAGGTGGCGCCGCCGAAGGTGCCGCCGCGGCCGGAGTGGACCAAGAAGGACAAGCTGGCCTTCGAGCGCGAGATGCTCGGCCTCTACGTGTCGGACCACCCGCTCGCTGGTCTCGAGATCCCGCTCGCCAAGCACGCCTCGACGAGCATCCACGACCTGCTGGCGTCGGAGGATATCGGCGACGGCGACCAGGTGACGATCGCCGGCCTCGTGACCAGCGTGCAGCATCGCGTCGCCAAGCAGAGCGGCAATCCGTACGGCATGATCACGGTTGAGGACTTCGACGGCGAGATCACCGTCATGTTCATGGGGAAGACCTACACCGAGTTCCAGCACATGCTGGTGGCCGACTCGATCCTGGTGGTGCGAGGACGGGTGTCGCGACGCGACGACGGCATGAACCTGCATGCGCAGTCGGCCTTCACCCCCGACCTGGGGACGACGGATGACTCGAGCTCGCTGGTCCTCGTCATGCCCGAGCGGCGCGCGAGCGAGGCGCTCATCGGCGAGCTGCTGCAGACCCTGACCCGCCACGCCGGTGACACCGAAGTGTCGCTCAAGCTCCACAGCGGCACGGTGGCGAAGGTTTTCGAGGTGCCGCACACGGTGCGGATAACCCCTGATCTGTATGGCGAGCTGAAGGGTCTTCTCGGGCCGCAGTGCCTGGGATGACGCGGTGACGCGAAGGCGACGACGAATGTCGCGGTGTCTCGCGTGGTCTCATCGCTGTCTCATGCGCCGTGGGTAATATCGGGTCGACGCGGGCCTCAGGTCCGCCGGAAGGGACGATTGTGACGGACGAGAAGCAGGACGGGAACATCGACGAGGCGGTTGCGACCGAAGAGCCGCCGCAGTACGGAGTGGGGCCGTTCTCGATCCGTGAGGTGGCCCTCGCGGGCACGTGGCTCGTCGCATTCGTCGTGTCGTTCTTCCCGATCTACGGAGACCTGGGCGTCGGCCCTTCGGTCTGGAGCAGCGGGATCGACTGGGTCCTCACCGTCGGGGTGCCCACCGTGGCGGTGTTCCTCATCGTGCTGCGCCGGCTCTCGCCGCAGGGCATCCGCCGGGTCGGGTCGCTCGGGATCGACCAGTTCGCATCCGTCGCGTTCTCGGTCGCCACAGTGCTGTGGCTCACCATCATCTGGAACTCGTTCATCCAGCTCGCCAGCGGACGCGCCTTCCTCGGCACTTGGGTCGTGTGGGTGGAGTTCTTCCTCATGCTCGCCGGCGTCTTCCTGACCGTGCTGGCGCCGTTCATCGCGCCGTTCGCGCAGGACTTCCGCGGGCGCCCCGAGGTTCCGGCCCATCGCAACGCCCGTCCGGTGCTGCCGGTCTCGCCCCGCCCGGCGTTCGTGCGACCGGAGCCCGCCGCCGACGAGGACGCTCCGTACTCGGAGGACACCGCCACCGCCGACGAGAACGCGTACGAAGCCGCCCCGGCGCACGCCGCGCAGGCACCCGCGACCCCGTACGCGGCGTCTGCCGACGGCTCGGAGGCCACGGCCGACGCGGGCGTCGACGATACGCCCCGCGGCGCGTACGACGACGCAGAGACCACGGTCCTCCCGCTCGACGAGCAGGACGCCGACGCCGATGCGCGTGCCGACGTCGCCGCGGCCGCGACAGCGACCACCGTGGCCGCCGACCGGCCCGCGGCCGCGACCGAGCCGGTCCACGCGCGCGAGTCGTTCGAGCACGTCGAGAACCCGTCGTCGACCGTCGAACCCGCTGTGGCGACCGCGCCGCAGCACCAGGCGTTCTGGGCCCTCGTTCCCGAGGAGCGCGACATCGTCGACGAGATCGGCATCCCCGTGTTCCGCATCGGGCCGACCGCCTGGGCGCTCGTCATCGAGGATCGCGGCGACGCCTTCGTGGTGCGCCACGAGGACGGCCGCATCGGCTACCTGCACGACGTCTCCGGCGTCACGCGCGGCTGAGCGCGTCCGCCCGCGCGGTACCGTAGACGGATGCTCCGAACGATCGACCTGCGCGGGCGCACGCTCTCGCCCGCCGAACTCCTCGCGACCGTTCCCCGTGCCGCAGCGGCCCGGGAAGAGGCCCTCGCGACGGCAGTGCACATCGTCGACGACGTGGCTTCTCGCGGCGAGGCGGCTCTGCGCGAGCAGGCCGAGAGGTTCGACGGTGCAACCGGCCACGACATCCGGGTGCCCGCCGCGCACCTCGACGAGGCCCTTGCGGCGCTCGACCCGGCGGTGCGCTCGGCGCTCGAAGAGGCCATCGCGCGCGTGCGGGTGGCGTCCGCAGCCCAGGTTCCCGCGCCGACCGTCACCGAGCTCGGACCCGGCGCCCGGGTGACGCAGCGGTGGCAGCCGGTGCGTCGCGTGGGTCTGTACGTTCCGGGCGGCAAGGCCGTCTACCCCTCGAGCGTCGTGATGAACGTCGTGCCGGCGCAGGTCGCCGGCGTGAGCGAGATCGCGCTCGCTTCACCGCCGCAGCGCGAGTTCGGCGGCCGGGTGCACCCGGTGATCCTCGGCGCCGCGCGGCTCCTCGGCGTCACCGAGGTGTACGCGATGGGCGGCGCGGGAGCGATCGGCGCGCTCGCGCACGGCGTCGCATCCCTCGGCCTCGAGCCGGTGGACGTCGTCACCGGTCCCGGCAACAACTTCGTGGCGGCGGCCAAGCGCGCGGTCGCGGGTCTGGTCGGGACGGATGCCGAAGCCGGCGCCACCGAGATCCTCGTGGTCGCCGACGAGACCGCCGACGCGCGGCTGGTCGCCGTCGACCTCATCAGCCAGGCCGAGCACGACGAGCAGGCCTCCGCCGTGCTCGTGACGACCTCCGAGCGCCTCGCGGACGACGTGCTCGCAGTGATCGCCCCGCGGGCGGCGGCGACGCGGCACGCCGCGCGCGTCGCCACGGCACTCGCCGGCCCGCAGTCCGCGATCGTGCTCGTCGACGACCTCGCCGCGGCCACGGCGTTCTCGAACGCCTACGCGCCGGAGCACCTCGAGCTGCACCTGGCCGACCCCCGCCCCGGCGACTTCGTCCACGCGGGCGCGGTGTTCGTGGGGCCGGACTCGCCGGTCAGCCTCGGCGACTACCTCGCCGGCAGCAACCACGTGCTGCCCACCGGCGGCCAGGCCCGGTACGCCGCCGGGCTGTCGGCCGCGACGTTCCTGCGCACGCAGCAGGTCATCGAGTACGACCGCGACGCGCTCTCGGTCGTCCGCGACGCGATCGTGACCCTGGCCGAGGCCGAGGCCCTGCCCGCCCACGGCGAAGCGATCACAGCCCGGTTCCAGGACTGAGACCGGGTTCCCGGCGTAGGCTGTCTCTGCCATGCACTGCCCGTTCTGCCGCCACGCCGATTCGCGCGTCATCGATTCGCGCACCAGCGACGACGGTCTCAGCATCCGTCGCCGTCGTCAGTGCCCCCAATGCGGTGGCCGCTTCACGACGATCGAGACCGCCAGCCTCAACGTCATCAAGCGCTCCGGCGTGATCGAGCCCTTCAGCCGCGAGAAGGTCATGTCGGGCGTGCGCAAAGCGTGCCAGGGGCGTCCGGTGACGGACGCGGATCTTGCGGTGCTCGCCCAGACGGTGGAGGAGAGCATCCGCCAGACCGGTGCCTCGCAGCTCGACGCCAACGAGATCGGCCTGGCGATCCTCGGGCCGCTGCGCGAACTGGACGAGGTGGCTTACCTGCGGTTCGCGAGTGTCTACCAGGCCTTCGACTCGCTCGAGGACTTCGAGACGGCGATCGAGCAGCTGCGCGTCGATCATGGCCGCGCCCGCGCCGCGGACGAGAGCGCGGCGGTCGCGGGGGAGTGACCGGATAGCCTAGGAGGGATGTATCCCCTCCTCTTCCGCACCGTGCTGTCGCGCATGGATCCTGAGTCCGCCCACCACAGCGCGATGGTCGTGATCCGGATGCTGGGGGTCCCGCCCTTCTCGTGGGTCGCGCGTGCGATCACCCGGCCCGCCCCGCAGCTGGCGACGACAGCGCTCGGCCTCACGTTCGACTCGCCGTTCGGTGTCGCCGCGGGCTTCGACAAGGACGTCAAGGGTGCGGCGGGCCTGCACGCGCTGGGTTTCGGTCACGTCGAGGTCGGCACCGTGACGGCGATCCCGCAAGACGGCAACCCGCGCCCGCGACTCTTCCGCCTGATCCCGGACCGCGCCGTCGTCAACCGCATGGGCTTCAACAACCACGGCGCCGCGGCTGCCGCGACGCGGCTCCGCCGGCTGCGCCGCCGCTCGCGGCGCACGGTGCTCGGCGTCAACATCGGCAAGAGCCGGGTCGTCGAGGTCGCGGACGCGACCGCCGACTATGTGCGCAGCGCGACGCTGCTGGCGCCGCTCGCCGACTACCTCGTCGTCAATGTGTCGTCGCCGAACACTCCGGGACTCCGCGGGCTGCAGGCGGCCGAGACGCTGCGGCCGCTGCTGGACGCGGTGCGTCAGGCCGCGGGCACCACGCCGCTGCTGGTCAAGATCGCGCCCGACCTGCCCGACGACGAGGTCGTCGCGATCGCAGAGCTCGCCGTCGATGCAGGACTGGCCGGCATCATCGCCACGAACACGACGATCTCGCGCGACGGGCTCGTCACCGACCCCGCAGTGGTCGCCGCTGCCGGCGACGGCGGTCTGTCGGGGGCGCCGCTGAAGGCGCGCGCGCTCGAGGTGCTGCGACTGCTGCGCGAGACGGTTCCTGCCGCCTTCTGCGTCATCTCCGTCGGCGGCGTCGAGACCGCCGACGACGTGCGGGAGCGGTTGGTTGCCGGAGCGACCTTGGTGCAGGGCTACACGGCGTTCCTCTACCGCGGCCCGCTGTGGGCGCGGCAGATCAACCGCGGGCTCGCGAAGCGGCGCTGAGCAGCCCGGTGACGCCGGCGCGGGCAGGCTTGCGGCAGTGCGGGCTCAGACCGGCTTCTGGCCGCGCTTGACCTGCGGCTTGGGCAGACGCAGGAAGCGCATCTGGACGGTGCGCATCGCCGCGTACCAGCCGAGGCCCTTCTCGACCTTGCCCTCGCCGAACTTCTTCTTGGCGGCGCGCTTGACGGTGATGGATGTGATGACCATGTCGCCGATCACGAAGAAGATGAAGATCCACAGACCCACGAAGGCGTAGTACTGCACGGCCGGGAGGGGCAGGAACGTCGCCAGGATGACGAGCACCATCGCGGGCATGACGGCTTCGCCGAGGTGCCAGCCGCCGTCGACCCAGTCGCGCACGAACTTGCGCTGCGGGCCCTGGTCACGTGCCGGCAGATAGCGCTGCTCGCCGTTGGCCATGCCGATGCGGGCCTTCTCCCGCTGAGTGGCGAGGTCGGCTTTCGCGCGCGCCCTCGCCTCCTTCGTGTCGGCGACGAGGGGGCGCTTGCGGGCGGCCTCCTGCTCGGCGCGGGAAGGAGTGGGGCGTCCCTTGGGCGAGGGACCGCCGAGGGGGACGCCGTTCAGCGCGGTGCCCTCCGACGGTGCGTCGTTGGACGAGGGTGCTGCAGGTGTCTTGGCCACGGATGATCCTCGATGTGCGGAGTAGGGGTGCACTTAAGATTACCCGCATGACGTCTGAGCTCTCCCGACAGGATGCTGTGCGCGATGCCGCGGCATCCGGCATCCCGTCCGCCCTCGCCGATCTCGGCACCCTGGTGCGCATCCCGTCCGTCGCCTTCCCGGGGTTCGACCCCGAGCAGGTGCAGCGCAGCGCAGAGTCCGTCGCCGCCCTCGTACGCGAGACCGGGCTCTTCGAGACGGTCGAGATCCGCACCGCGGCGGTGCCGGAGACGGGAGAGCAGGGCAACCCGGCCGTGCTCGCCACCCGGGCGGCCCGCAACGGGCGGCCGACCATCCTGCTGTATGCGCACCACGACGTGCAGCCGGTGGGCGATGAGTCGCTCTGGGAGTCGTCGCCGTTCGAGCCGACGGTCCGCAGTGGTCGCCTGTACGGTCGCGGCGCGGCCGACGACAAGGCCGGCATCATGGCGCACGTCGCGGCGCTGCGCGCGCTCAAAGAGGGCATCGGCGACGACTTCGACCTCGGTGTCGTGCTGTTCTTCGAGGGCGAGGAGGAGGCGGGATCCCGCTCGTTCGCACAGTTCCTATCCGACAACGCCGACGCGCTCCGCGCCGATGTGATCGTCGTCGCCGACTCGGGAAACTGGGACGCGAAGACTCCTGCGCTCACGGTGTCGCTGCGCGGCAACACCCGCTTCACCCTGAGCGTGCGCACGCTCGAGCACGCGTCGCACTCCGGAATGTTCGGCGGTGCGGTCCCTGACGCCATGATGGCCACCGTCAAGCTGCTCTCGACGCTCTGGGACGACGACGGCGCGGTCGCCGTGGCCGGACTCTCGGAACGGGATGCCGACACCCCGCCGTACAGCGAGGAGACACTGCGCGACGAGGCGGGGCTGCCCCCCGGCGTCTCGCCGATCGGCCGCGGCACGATCCTCAGCCGCATCTGGAACAAGCCGTCGATCACGGTGACCGGCATCGACGCGCCGAGTGTCGTCAACGCCTCGAACACGCTCAGCCCCGAGATCTCGGTCGTGATCAGCGCCCGCATCGCCCCCGGTCAGCGTGCACGCGACGCGTACGCGGCGATCGAAGCCCACCTGCGGGAGCACGCGCCGTTCGGCGCGCAGCTCTCGTTCAGCGACCAGGACTTCGGCGACGCATTCCTGGTCGACACCTCGGGCTGGGCTGTCGCGGCCGCGCGGGAGGCGCTGCACGAGGGCTACGGCGTCGAGTCCGTCGACATCGGTGTGGGCGGATCGATCCCGTTCATCGCGGACCTGGTCCGGGAGTTCCCCGGCGCGCAGATCCTCGTCACGGGCGTCGAGGACCCGCATTCGAAGGCGCACAGCCCGAATGAATCGCTGCACCTCGAGACGTTCCGCAACGCCGTGCTGGCCGAGGCGCTGCTGCTCGAGAAGCTCGACGCGCGCACCCCGCAGGCGTAGGCGAGTCTCCGGGATCGGCGTGGACACGCCGATCTCGGAGCCTCCTCTCGGCGGGCACGCGTAGAATCGACGTCATCCCGCCGCCTGCAGTGGATGATCGATCCGGGCGGCCCTTCCGGAGGAGTGCCATGACCGACACCGCACTGACGACCGAGCAGACCGCGAACGAACACGGTGTGCTGCTGACCGACGCCGCCGCCGTCAAGGTCAAGAACCTGCTGAACCAGGAGGGGCGCGACGACTTGCGCCTGCGCGTCGCCGTGCAGCCCGGTGGATGCAGCGGCCTGATCTACCAGCTCTACTTCGACGAGCGCTACCTCGACGGTGACAAGACGGTCGACTTCGACGGCGTCGAGGTCATCATCGACGACATGAGCGTCCCCTACCTCGACGGCGCCACGATCGACTTCAAGGACACCATCTCGGAGCAGGGCTTCACGATCGACAACCCCAACGCGGCCGGTTCCTGCGCCTGCGGCGACAGCTTCCACTGACGGTCGGCCCTCCGACACTTTTCCGGCGGGTCCGGCACGCTTCGAATAGCGGCCGGGCCCGCCTTTTTCGATCTGCGGGACGCGATTCAACCTGGGCGGATGGCCTGAATCCCCTGGGCGCTTGCCCTAGACTGGCAAGAGTCCTGTTCGTGATCGGAAAGGTGCACAGTGCCTTCGAAACGCCGTATCCGCTGGGCCGTTCTCCCGCTCGGGATCGCAACGGCAGCAGTCCTCGCCGGATGCACCCCGACCGAGCTGCACGGCTTCCTCCCCGGGTTCACCGAAGACGGCCAGCCGGCCACGAACCGCACCGACATGGTCGCGGGTCTCTGGGTCAACTCCTGGATCGTCCTGCTCGCCGTCGGCGTCGTCACCTGGGGCCTCATGGGGTGGGCCGCGATCGCGTACCGCCGTCGCAAGGGTCAGATGGGCCTTCCCGTCCAGCTGCGCTACAACATGCCGATCGAGATCTTCTACACGATCGTGCCCCTCATCCTGGTGATCGGCTTCTTCGCCTTCACCGCGCGCGATCAGACGATCCTCGAGACGCAGTACGACGAGCCCGACGTGTCGATCACGGCGATCGGCAAGCAGTGGGCCTGGGACTTCCAGTACGATGGCGAGTCCGACGACGACACCGTCTGGACCATGGGCGTCCAGGCGCAGAGCGCTCCCAACGGCGACCGCGACGAAGCGGAACTGCCGACGCTGTACCTGCCGGTCGACCAGACGGTCAAGATCAAGCTGCAGTCGCGCGACGTCATCCACTCGTTCTGGATCATCGACTTCCTTTACAAGAAGGACATGTACATCGGCAAGGACAATTTCTGGTCCTTCACGCCGACCCGCGAGGGCACCTATGCCGGCAAGTGCGCCGAGCTCTGCGGCGAGTACCACTCCGCGATGCTGTTCAACGTGGAGGTCGTGAGCGAAGACGAGTACGAGGACTACCTCGAGTCGCTCCGCGACGCCGGTCAGACCGGTGACATCAATGACGCGTACGACCGCCTGCAGAACGCCCCGGGAACGGGTGCGACCGGCGAGGCGTCAGACGAAGAGGGAGACCACTGATCATGGCGACGACGCTTCCGCTCCAGGAGACGACGCAGGGTCGCCCGACCACCCTGCCGCCGCGTCAGGCCGCCCTGCTCAGCGCTTCGCGCGTCGAGCAGAAGGGCAACATCATCGTCAAGTGGATCACGTCCACCGACCACAAGACGATCGGCTACCTGTACCTCATCTCGTCCGTCATCTTCTTCCTCCTCGGCGGAGTGATGGCGCTGATCATCCGTGCAGAGCTCTTCGAGCCCGGCATGCAGATCATCCCGACGAAGGAGCAGTACAACCAGCTCTTCACGATGCACGGCACGATCATGCTGCTGATGTTCGCGACGCCGCTGTTCGCGGGCTTCGCGAACGCGATCCTGCCGCTGCAGATCGGTGCGCCGGATGTCGCGTTCCCGCGTCTGAACGCGTTCGCCTTCTGGCTGTTCCTGTTCGGATCGACGATCGCCGTCGCCGGATTCCTCACCCCGCAGGGCGCGGCGTCGTTCGGATGGTTCGCCTATCAGCCGCTCGCGAACGCCAGCTTCTCTCCGGGTGCGGGCGGAAACCTCTGGATGCTCGGCCTCGGCATGAGCGGTTTCGGCACCATCCTCGGCGCGGTGAACTTCATCACCACGATCATCACGATGCGCGCGCCCGGCATGACCATGTGGCGCATGCCGATCTTCTCGTGGAACACGCTGATCACCAGCATCCTGGTCCTGATGGCCTTCCCGGTGCTGGCCGCCGCGATCCTCGCCGCTGCCGCGGACCGCGTCCTCGGCGCCCACATCTACGACCCCGCCAATGGCGGCGTGCTGCTGTGGCAGCACCTGTTCTGGTTCTTCGGCCACCCCGAGGTGTACATCATCGCGCTGCCGTTCTTCGGCATCGTCTCGGAGATCTTCCCGGTCTTCAGCCGAAAGCCGATCTTCGGCTACAAGACCCTCGTCTACGCGACGATCGCCATCGCGGCGCTGTCGGTCGCGGTGTGGGCTCACCACATGTACGTCACGGGGGCCGTGCTGCTGCCCTTCTTCGCCCTGATGACGATGCTCATCGCCGTGCCCACGGGCGTGAAGATCTTCAACTGGATCGGAACGCTCTGGCGAGGGTCGGTGACGTTCGAGACGCCGATGGTCTTCGCTCTCGGCTTCCTGGTGTCGTTCGTCTTCGGCGGTCTCACCGGCGTGATCCTCGCGTCGCCGCCGCTCGACTTCGCCCTGTCGGACTCGTACTTCGTCGTGGCGCACTTCCACTACGTGGTCTTCGGCACGGTCGTCTTCGCGATGTTCGCCGGCTTCTACTTCTGGTGGCCGAAGTGGACCGGCCGGATGCTCAACGAGCGCCTCGGCTACGTGCACTTCTGGATGCTGTTCATCGGCTTCCACATGACCTTCCTCATCCAGCACTGGCTGGGCGTGGACGGCATGGTCCGCCGTTACGCCGACTACTCCGAGGCGGACGGCTGGACCTGGCAGAACCAGGTGTCGACGATCGGCGCGATCCTCCTCGGCGCCTCGATGATCCCCTTCCTCTTCAACGTGTGGATCACGTCGCGCAAGGCGCCCAGGGTGACGGTCAACGACCCGTGGGGCTACGGCGCGTCGCTCGAATGGGCGACCTCGTGCCCGCCGCCGCGGCACAACTTCACGTCGATCCCGCGCATCCGCAGCGAGCGGCCCGCGTTCGACCTGAACCACCCCGAGGCGGGCATCCCCGTCGGCGTCGGACCGGCGAAGGACGCCCCCGAAGCCCCGGTTGCAGACCTCGCCGAGGGAGAGGTGAAGTAAGGTGCGCACGAACACCGGACTCTGGTGGTTGCTGTCCGCGTTCTTCCTGGTCGTGGCGGTGATCTACACCGCGTGGAACCTGCTCTCGCATTGGGACACCAACGCCACGGGCGGCCAGCAGATGTGGGAGACGATCACCCTCTCGATCGAGTGGGTCGGCAGTGTCGCGCTGCTCTTCACCGCCATGATGGCTGCGCTCATCGCCTTCTACATCGGCCGCGTGCACAATGCCCAGGGCGGCGAGCTCCCCGAGGACCGCCTGACGGCCGACATCGACGACGGTGACCCGGAGCTCGGTGAGTTCAGCCCTTGGTCGTGGTGGCCCATCGTGCTCGCCTTCTCGGCGGCGCTCGGCATGATCGGCCTCGCGGTCGGCGCCTGGCTCATGCCCATCGGCATTGGCGTCTTCGTGGTCGCCATCGTCGGCTGGGTGTACGAGTACTACCGCGGCTACTTCGCCCGCTGAGCGGCGATCTGACGCTTCGCGTGGCTCACCACGCACACTGCCCGGGTGCCCGTCCATGACGGGGACCCGGGCGCGTCTGCGTGCGGCCGCGTGCTCTGACATCGGTCTGCACCGCGCGACCAACCAGGATGCCGCGTTCACGTCGTCCTGGGGTGCCGCCGTCGCGGATGGGGTCGGCGGCGGACCTGCCGGCGATCTGGCCTCGGCGACCTTCATCCACCGCCTGGCGGCCGGTCGGCTGGACGGACTCGAGCCCGTGCAGCTCGCCGACAGTGTGCGGTCGGCGAACTGGGATCTGCGCGCCCACGTCGAGCGCGATCCTTCGCTCCGCGGCATGGCGACGACCTTCACCGGCATCTTCGTGGCGCGCGACGGCGGCGTCCTGCTCGCGCACACCGGCGACTCCCGCGCGTACCGGCTGCGCGGCGGGCAGCTGGTGCAGGTGAGCCGCGACGACTCGCTCGTCCAGGCTCTGGTGGACCAAGGCCTCGTGTCGATCGCGGAGGCCGCCTCGCACCCTCGTCGCAACCTCATCACCGCGTCCCTCAGCGGCGCTGAGCGTGACGCCGCTGCGGTGATCGCCTTCGATGCGCCGGCGGGGGATCGATGGCTGCTGTGCAGCGACGGGCTCACCGACTATGTTCCGGATGCCGAGATCCGCGCACTTCTGATGAACATCCCGGATGCGGCGGCAGCTGCCGAGGCGTGCGTCGCCCTCGCCCTCGATGCCGGCAGTCGCGACAATGTCACCGCGGTTGTGTGCGACGTCGTCGATCCTGAGTTACGGCGCACACGCGGCCTGGCGGCCCGCCGGGCAGAGCTGGCGCCGACGTCGTTCTACGGCGCGGCAGCGACGCGCTTCATGGAAGGGCTCGAGTCGGCCTGACCGGGCCGATCAGCCCGCGACCTTCGCGCGGACGACCATCACCTGGGCGTCGAACACGCGGGGGAGTTCACCCTCGTCGTTCTCGGTGGGCTGGCCCTCGCGCACCCAGTATTCGTATCCGCCGATCATCTCTTTGACGGCGTAGCCGAGCTTCGCGAACTCGACGGCGCCCTTCGCGCCGGCGTTGCAGCCGGGGCTCCAGCAATAGACCACGACGCGGGTCGAAGGATCGATCTCGCGCGGTGCACGCTCCGCGATCTCGCGGTACGGCATGTGGATGGCGCCCTTGATGCGCCCCTGCTCCCACGCCTCGTCGCCGCGCACGTCCACCAGCACGAATGCCTCTCCGTCCTTCTGTGCGGCGTACACGTCGGAGGCGTCGGTCTCGACGGCGAGCTTGGCGGAGAAGTACGAGAGTGCATCGGTCATGCCTCCACGCTACGACAGCGAAGAAAACAGCGGCCCTGCGGGCGCGGTCAGGTCGCGTTCGATTCCTGCCGATCCAGGGGAGTGCCCTGCGGTTCGGGGCGTCGTCGGCAGCGCATCGGCGTCGTTCCCGCGGGGCGCCACGAGAATGACAGATGCCTCGGCACGATCGTGAAGATCGTGCCGAGGCATCCGTCTGGTAGTGGTCTCGACCTACTGGTCGGACTCCTTCTCACGGTTCCTGGGCGACTTCGTTCCCTGCTCGGGCTCGGGCACGATCACGTTCGAGGGGCGGACCGCCGTCTCGGAGTTGTGGCCGTCGTCGATCGGCTTGTGCGGGGCATCGGGCACACCAGCACGCTCATGTGCGCCCTGCAGCTCGAGGTCCTCCTCGGCCGCGATGTGGTCGAGGCCGTGATGCTGGTGAGCGAGGGCCGCGTCGAGTTCCGCCTGCGAGACCGGGGTGAGCCGATCCTCGAAGAACCAGCGCGAGATGGACGCGCGGACGTTCTCGTGCCACGGGATACGACCCTGGGCGTTCGGGCGGACCACGAGCGGCTCGTAGGTGTCGAAGTCGGCCAGCTTGAAGCGCTCGTACTCGTCGACGGGCTGGTGCACCTCGATGTACTCGCCACCGGGGAGACGCACGATTCGGCCCGACTCGTAGCCGTGCAGGGCGATCTCGCGGTCCTTCCGCTGCAGCGCGATGCACATGCGCTTCGTCACGAAGTACGCGACGATCGGCCCGAGGATCAGCAGCGCCTGCAGCGTGTGGATCACGCCCTCCATCGTCAGCCAGAAGTGGGTGGCGATGATGTCGGAGGCTGCCGCGGCCCAGAGCACTGCGTAGAACGTGACACCGGCGGCACCGATGGCGGTGCGCGTCGCGGCGTTGCGCGGACGCTGTGCGATGTGGTGCTCGCGCTTGTCGCCCGTCACCCACGCCTCGATGAACGGATAGATCAGCACGAGGACGATGAACAGACCGAGCACGACGAGCGGCACGAGGATGTTGAACGACCAGGTGCGGTCCAGGAAGACGAACTCCCAGCCCGGGGGCACCAGTCGCAGCGCGCCGTCGGCGAAGCCGATGTACCAGTCGGGCTGCGTGCCGGCCGACACGGGGGACGGGTCGTACGGGCCGTAGTTCCAGATCGGGTTGATCGTGAACAGCGACGCGATGAGCACGATCACGCCGAACGTGATGAACAGGAAGCCGCCCATCTTCGACATGTAGACGGGCATCATCGGGTAGCCCACGACGACGCTGTTGGTGCGCCCTGCGCCCGCGAACTGCGTGTGCTTGTTGATCACCATCAGCATGAGATGGAGCACCAGCAGGCCGACGAGGATCGCCGGGAGCAACAGGATGTGCAGAGAATACAGGCGGCCGACGATCGCAGTGCCGGGGAACTCGCCGCCGAACAGCAGGAACGAGGTCCAGGTGCCGATCAGCGGGATTCCCTTGACCATGCCGTCGATGATGCGCAGGCCGTTGCCCGAGAGCACGTCGTCGGGGAGCGAGTAGCCGGTGAAGCCCTCGCCGAGGGCGAGGATGAACAGGATGAAGCCGATGACCCAGTTGAGCTCGCGCGGCTTGCGGAACGCACCGGTGAAGAACACGCGGAGCATGTGCACGCCGATGCCGGCGACGAAGACGAGCGCCGCCCAGTGGTGCATCTGGCGCACCAGCAGACCGCCGCGGAGGTCGAACGAGATCTCGAGGGTCGACGCCATCGCCGCCGACATCTCGATGCCGCGCATCGGAAGGTAGGCCCCGTTGTAGTGCGTCTCGACCATCGACGCCTGGAAGAAGAACGTCAGGAACGTGCCCGACAGCAGCACGACGACGAAGGCCCACAGCGCGATCTCGCCGAGCATGAACGACCAGTGGTCGGGGAAGATCTTGCGGCCGAGCTCCTTGACGAAGCCGGAGAGGCTCGTCCGCTCGTCGATGTAGTTCGCGGTGGCGCCGATGAAGCGGCCGCCGAGGGGCTTGTCGCGCCCGTTCGGTGACACGGGCGCCCCGGGAGCCTCAGGCTGCTCGGTGACGGTTGAGGTGCTCAATGACGCTCCCAGAAGCTCGGGCCGACGGGCTCGTTGAAGTCGCTCCTCGCGATGAGGTAGCCCTCGTCGTCGA
The DNA here is from genome assembly GCF_010634885.1 of Microbacterium sp. B35-04. NCBI lineage: Bacteria > Bacillati > Actinomycetota > Actinomycetes > Micrococcales > Microbacteriaceae > Microbacterium > Microbacterium sp. B35-04. The sequence continues at coordinate 43,349 of NZ_MWLP01000030.1, forward strand.
CGGTGATGGGCAGCTGCGGCAGCGGGCGAGCGGCCGGGCCGAAGATGACCTTGGCATGGTCGGTGACGTCGAACTGCGACTGGTGGCACGGGCAGAGCAGGTGATGCGTCTGCTGTTCATACAGCGCCACCGGGCAGCCGACGTGGGTGCAGACCTTGGAGTAGGCGACGATGCCGTTGTACGACCACTCCTTGCGCTCCTCGGACTCGACCAGGTCCTCGGGCAGCAGGCGGACGAGGAGCACGAGAGCCTTGGCCTTCTCCTCGAGGTAGCCGTCGCTGTGGGACACCTCGGCCAGGGCCTCGGGGATGACGTGGACGGCGGAGCCGAGGGTGAGGTCCGCGGCACGGATGGGCTCGCCCGACGGGTCGTGCGCCAGGCGCATGCCTTCCTTCCACATGGTGTGCTCGAGGAGATACACGGGGTCTCCCGCGTGCGGCTTCTCGGGAGAGCTGAACGGCGCGAGTCCCCGGAAGAGCACGACGCCCGGAACGACGGACGCGACGAGCGCGGCGATCAGCGAGTTGCGGACCATCGCACGACGACCGAAGCCGGATTCCGCGTCGGCGTCGGCGAAGGCCTTGATGGCCGCTTCACGCGTCGTGTCGCGTCCGCGCGTGGCGTGACGGGGCTCGACGAACTCGCGGTCGGACATGACCGCCTTGGACCAGTGGATCGCAGCGACGCCGATGGCCAGCAGCGCAAAGGCGATGCCGAGTCCGATGAAGAGGTTGTTGTTGCGGATGTCGACCATCCGGCCGCTCTCGATCGGGAACAGCATGTAGGCCGCGATGGCCCAGATGCTGCCGGCGATCGAGAGGTAGAAGAGCGTGTAGATGCCGCGCACGGCGCGCTTCATCGAAGCCGGGTCCTGGTCGGTCATCCGCTCGCGGTGCGGAGGGAGGCCAGGGTTGTGCACCGGGTCGGGGACCGCGACGGCGAGCCCGGGGGAGGGCTTCCAGGAAGCCCTCTCGTGCTCGAGCGGGTCGTCCTCGTGGGCCATGCTGCTCCTCGTCAGTGTTGCGTGTGTCGTACGTAGATCAGTTGGACTTCGCCGTGATCCACACGGTGATGGCGATCAGCGAGCCGATGCCGAAGATCCAGATGAAGAGGCCCTCCGAGACGGGGCCGAGCGAGCCGAGCGTGAATCCGCCGGGCGACTCGTTCTCCTGCAGGTAGAGCAGGTAGGTGATGACGTCGCGCTTCTCTTCGGTGGTCAGCGTCAAGTCGTTGAAGACCGGCATGTTCTGCGGCCCGGTCACCATCGCCGCGTACATGTTGAGCGGGGTCGTGGTGTGCAGGTTCGGGGCGTACTTGCCCTCGGTGAGGGCACCGCCGGCACCCGCGACGTTGTGGCACATCGCGCAGTTGATGCGGAAGAGCTCGCCGCCCTCCGACGCATCGCCCTCGCCGTCGAGCACCTCGTCGTCCGGGAAGCTGGGGCCCGGGGCGATGGACTGGATGTACTCGCCGATCGCGGCGATCTGCTCGTCGGTGAACTGCACCGGCTTCTGCGGGGCCTGGGGCCCCTGCATCTGCAGCGGCATGCGACCGGTGCTCATCTGGAAGTGCACGGCGAGCTCGCCGACGCCGTACAGCGACGGTCCGTCGTCGGTCCCCTCCACATCCAGGCCGTGGCAGGTGGCGCAGTTGGCCTGGAACAGCTTCTCGCCGTCTTCGACGGTGAGCGCGGAGTTCGTCACCGTCTCGGGCGTCGTCGCCGCCATCGCGGCGGATGCCCCGGCGTAGACGCCACCGGTGATGAGCAGGCCGATGCCGATCAGTGCGGCTGCGGCCCAGGGGCTGCGGCGGCCTTTCGAGCGGCGCGTGGTCTCTCGTGCCATGTCGGGTTACAGCTCCGCTCTCACTTGAGGAAGTAGATGACGAGGAAGAGGGCGATCCAGACCACGTCGACGAAGTGCCAGTAGTAGGACACGACGATCGAGGAGGTCATCTCTTTGCGCCCGAAGTTCTTGACGGCGTACGCGCGACCGATCACGAGGAGGAAGGCGATGAGGCCGCCGGTGACGTGGAGGGCGTGGAAGCCCGTGGTGAGGTAGAACGCCGACGCGTACGAGTTCGCGCTGATCGGCAGGCCCTCGGCGACGAGCTGGGCGTACTCCCACACCTGGCCCGAGACGAAGATCGCACCGAGTGCGAAGGTGAGCCAGAACCACTCGACCATGCCCCAGCCGAGCCAGCCGCGCTTCTTCAGCGAGTACGGCTGGAATCGCTCGGCCGCGAAGACGCCCATCTGGCACGTGACCGACGACAGCACGAGGATGATCGTGTTCACGGTCGCGTAGGGAACGTTCAGCAGCTGCGTGCTCTCGGCCCATAGTTCGGGGGAGGTGCTGCGCAGGGTGAAGTAGATCGCGAACAGGCCGGCGAAGAACATCACCTCGCTGCCGAGCCACACGATGGTTCCGACAGCGACCGGATCCGGCCGCTTGACGGACCGCATGGCCTGGGAGTAGGTCGCTGTGGAGGTCGTCACGCTCCCCATTATGGCCGATTCGGGCCCCCGATTTTCGCATCGGAGGGCATCTCTTTGCCCGTCCGGGAACTTAGGGCAACCTAAGAGGTCCCTGCGACTCTGCCGTGAACACGTGGTGAAGACGCAGAATCGCGCGGGGCGGCACCCCGTGTCACGAAAGGGTTCCGATTCGCGCGCCCGGCTAGGCTTCTCGGTTATGGCGGAGCTGTACACCTGGCCGGGAATCCTCACGACACTGCTCGAGCGGCGCGACCTCAGCGTCTCGGAGTCGACGTGGGCGATGCGGCAGATCATGTCGGGCAGCGCCACGCCGTCCCAGCTGGCGGGCTTCCTGGTGGCGCTGCGTGCGAAGGGCGAGACCGTCGACGAGATCGTCGGCTTCCGCGACGCCATCCTCGAGGCGGCGCTGCCGCTTCCGGTCGACGCGGCGGTGCTCGACATCGTGGGCACCGGAGGGGACCGCTTCGGCACCGTCAACGTCTCCACGATGGCGGCGCTCGTGGCTGCGGCATCCGGGATTCCCGTCGTGAAGCACGGCAACAAGGCCGCCAGCTCGTCATCGGGTTCCTCCGACGTGCTGGGCGCGCTGGGCGTCGATCTCGCGCTCTCACCGGACGCCGTCGCCGAGACGCTCTCGCGGGCGGGGATCACGTTCGCGTTCGCCGCGGCGTTCCACCCCGGCTTCAAGCACGCCGGCGCGACGCGCAGCGAGCTGGGAGTGCCGACCGTGTTCAACTTCCTCGGCCCGCTCTGCAACCCCGCGCGCGCCGAGGCGAACGCGGTCGGTGTGGCGCACCTCGACCGCGTGCCGCTCATCACCGGCGTGTTCCGCACACGCGGCGCGACGGCGCTGGTGTTCCGCGGCGACGACGGGCTCGACGAGCTCACCACCACCGGACACAGCAGGCTCTGGGAGGTCAGCCGAGGCGACATCCACGAGCACGACCTCGACCCGCGCGACCTCGGCATCCCGGTAGCCGACATCGACGATCTCCTCGGGGGCGACCCCGCGCACAACGCCGCGGTCGTGCACCGGGTGCTCGGCGGCGAGGAGGGTCCGGTGCGCGACATCGTCCTGCTCAACGCGGCCGCCGGCATCGTCGCCTACCGGCTGTTCCGCGATGCCGCAGAGGTGCAGCGGCCGATCCTCGAGCGCCTCGCCGAGGCGCGCGACGCCGCGGCGGCCGCGATCGACTCGGGTGCGGCCACGGCGACACTCGAGCGCTGGGTCCAGACCACGAAGGCGCTCTCGCGCTGACGGGTGACGCGCCGATTTTCCACCGCGTGTGGTTTAGTACGGCGCGCGGTCTTCCGCCGCACGGCAGGGCGCCGATAGCGTGTGCCACAACGCACCCGTGATCGAGGAGGACGCATGAGCCAGGAAGAGCCCCGCACCGCCGACGTGGTCGAGCCGCCTGAGAAGAAGGTCGGCCTCGTGAAGGCGGTCGGCATCCTCGGCATCGTGGGCGGCATCCTGCTGATCGTGGTCGGTGTGATCGCGTGGATCGGCGTGACCAACCAGCTGTCGGCCGAGAACATCACGATTCCGGACGACGCCGCGGCGTTCCAGGGTCAGCAGGTGACCGGCCCGTTCACCGCTTTCGTGCAGGCTGACATCATCAACCACCACGCGCTCGAGGCATCCGGCGGCAAGACCTACGCCGAGCTCGACCAGGACGACCCGGTGCGCGCGACGATGATGCAGGCGTCGTTCCTGCGAGCCTCGCTGTTCACCTCGATCGTCGCGTACGGCGTCGCGCTGTTCGCGGCCGGCATGGGCGTGCTCGCGATCCTGTTCGGCTGGGCGATCCACCGGCTTGCGAGCGTGCCGGTGGTGATCAAGCGGGCGAACGTCGTCTGATCAGGCGGCCATATCCGACGTGCACCCCCACGACGCCCTCAGCGAGATCGCGACCCTCCTCGAACGGGAGCGGTCGTCTCGGTACAAGTCGAAGGCGTTCCGGGCGGCCGCCGACGCCATCCAGGGACTGACCGACGAAGAGCTGCGCGATTCCACAGCTCTGCGTCGGCGCAAGGGGATCGGCGAATCCACCTTCGCGGTGATCCAGCAGGCGCTGGGCGGCGAGGTTCCCGGCTACCTGGTCGATCTGCGCGAGCGTGCCGGCGTGCAGCGCGCCTCGACGCTGCGGCCGCTGCTGCGCGGCGATCTGCACGCCCACAGCGACTGGTCGGACGGCCTCACCTCCATAGACCTCATGGTGGATGCCGCCCGCGCGCTCGGCCACGAGTACCTCGCGCTCACCGACCACTCGCCACGGCTGCGGGTCGCCAACGGCCTCTCTTCCGAGCGTCTGCGCGCTCAGCTCGACGTCGTGGCGGGGATGAGCGGCGACGGGTTCACGCTGCTGTCGGGCATCGAGGTCGACATCCTCGAGGACGGCACGCTGGACCAGGAGAGCGAGATGCTCGATCGGCTCGACGTGGTCGTGGCCTCGGCGCACTCGAAACTGAGGATGGAACGCGCACCCATGACCCGCCGGCTCGTCGCGGCGGTGTCGAATCCGCACACGGATGTGCTCGGCCACGTCACGGGCCGGCTCGTCGAGGGTTCGCGGGGCACGAGGCCGCCGTCGACGTTCGACGCCCGCGCGGTGTTCGAGGCGTGCGAAGCGCACGGGGTCGCGGTCGAGATCAACTCCCGACCCGAGCGCCAGGATCCGCCCGACGAGCTGATGGCGCTCGCGCTGGAGATCGGATGCCTCTTCTCGATCGATTCTGACGCGCACGCGCCCGGGCAGCTGTCGCTGCTCGACTACGGTGCCGAGCGCGCGGAGCGCCTGGGAGTGCCTCCCGAGCGCATCGTCACGACGTGGCCGCTGTCGCGACTGCGTGAGTGGACAGGACGCGAGCGCGGCGCCTGATCCGGTGCCGGTTCCGCACTGTCCGGCGGACGGCGCGTCACCGCTTCCTCAGACGGCGTCGAGCGTGTCGATGATGCGGGTCATGGCCGCGCCGAGCGCCCACCGCTCGGCGAGGGCTGCGGCATCCGTCTTCGCGCGCTCGTCGAGAGGGCGCAGGCGCGGGTCGGGCACGTCGAGCGGCAGATCGCGGACGACGGCGACGACCTGCGGAGCGACGGCGAGATACGGCAGGCCGGCGAGCACCTTCGCCCGCACCCCGGCGGCCATGCCCTCGCCGAGCTCTGCCGCCTCGACGATCCCGGCGAGGTCGCCGTAGGTCGCGAGCAGCCCGGCCGCGGTCTTGTCGCCGATCCCGGCGACGCCCGGCAGACCATCCGAAGAGTCGCCGCGCAGGGTGGCGAAGTCCGCGTACTGCGAGGGGAGGACGCCGTACTTCGCGACGACCGCGGCGTCGGTGAGAACCTCGAGGTTGCTCATGCCGCGGGCGGTGTAGACGACGCGGACGTCGCGGGCGTCGTCGACGAGCTGGAAGAGATCGCGGTCGCCGGTGACGATGTCGACCGACATGGCCGCCGTCGTCGCCAGGGTGCCGATGACGTCATCGGCCTCATGGTCGGCGGCGCCGACGATGCGGATGCCGAGGATGCCGAGCGCCTCGCGGATCACCGGGACCTGCACCTCGAGCGGGTCGGGCACCTCTTCGACGTCGGTGCCGCCGGCGACAACCTCGGCGACGCGGTGCGTCTTGTAGGTGGGAATGAGGTCGACCCGCCACTGCGGCCGCCAGTCATCGTCCCAGCACGCCACGAGATGGGTCGGACGATAGGTCGTCACGAGCCGCGTGATGATGTCGAGGAATCCGCGGACGGCGTTGACCGGCGTGCCGTCCGGTGCGCGGACCGTGTCGGGCACCCCGTAGAACGCGCGGAAGTAGAGGGACGCGGAGTCGAGCAGCATCAGGCGGTCGGTCACGCGTTCATCCTGGCATGCGGCTCCGACGCCCGCCGGGCGACCTGAGCGCCACCTGCCGTTCACCTGCGCGACGGATGCCGGTCGCACGTCGGCACCCGTCTCGTTCACGTCTCGCGCCCACCGTGGGGAGACAACCGGGAGTCCCACGGGCTCAGGGCTGTGCGGGGGCGCAGCCCTGAGCCCGTGATGAGGACCAGCCCCGGGCCCCCGTAAGGGAATGTCGCGAGAGGAGGCGCCATGGGTCGCGAAGACGTGCTGGCGTGGGTCGAGTCGCCCCTGCAGCTGATCGGCGCCGCGGAGTGGGCGGCGTCGCACGGACGGACGGTGCCGGTGGCCGGGCGGCTGACGCCTCAGATCTCGGCCACGGCCGACGAGCTGCTCACCCGCGGCGCGCGCTTCGGTGAGCTTGCGCCCTACCTCGGCATCCCGTGGAGCCTTCTCGCCCGTCACGGCCACTGGCTGGTCGGCGACGGGTTCTCGGGCCAGTTCCGCCTCGCCGCGGCCGTGCTGCGCCCGCACCGCGTCACATTCCTCGACGACGGCGCGTACGCGATCGCGTACGCCGACGCGCTGCTCGGCCGTCGTCCCTACGCGCGGCCGAATGTCGCCGAGCGCGGCGTCACCACTGTCGTCGCGCCGTTCGCGGCCGAGCTCGTGCATCGACGCGCCGCCTCGCGACGCGCCGCCATCTTCACCGCCTTCGACCTCGGCGCCGACCGCCTCGACGGCCTCGCCGACCGCGGGTTCGGCATCCGTCGCCACGATTTCTCGTGGACCCGCGCCACCGCGCCCGCCGCGCCCGCGCTCGGACGGCGCATCGTGCTCGGCAGCGCGCTGCCGGTCGACGGACGGATGATGCTGGTCGACTACGTGCGGTGGGTGCGGGATGCCGCGGCCGGCGGCGCCGTGTACCTCCCGCATCGCCGCGAGACCGCCGAGCAGCTGGACGCGGTCGCGACGGTCCCCGGTCTGCGGATCCACCGGACCGGCCTGCCGGTGGAACTCGTGCTGGCCGGGGCGCGGCATCCGCTCGACGTGCACACCCTTCCGTCCAGCACGACCACGACGCTGCCGCTCGTGCTCGCGGGCACCGGTGCGAGGGTGTTCACGGATGTGGGCCGGAACGGCGCCGCACGCCGCTCGGCACGGACGGCGGCCGCATGAGCGAGGCGGTTGCCATCATCCCGGCCCGCGGCGGCTCGAAGGGCATTGCGCGCAAGAACCTGCAGCGGGTCGGGGGCGTGCCTCTCGTGGCGCGCGCCGTCGACGCGGCGCGTCGGTGCCCGGCCATCGACAGGGTCGTCGTGACGACCGACGACGCCGACATCGCGGCGGTCGCCGCCGAGTGGGGCGCCGAGATCGTCGAGCGGCCTGCGCAGCTGTCGGGTGACCAGGCGTCCAGCGAAACGGCGCTGCTGCATGCGCTCGACGCGCTCGAGGCGCGCAAGGTCGACGTGGGCGTGCTGGCCTTCCTGCAGGCGACGTCGCCCTTCATCGACGTCGATGCGCTCGCCGCCGCCGTGCAGCTCGTGCGATCCCGCCGGCGCGACAGCGTCTTCTCGGCGGTGGAGACGTACGGCTTCCTGTGGGAGAAGGGCCTCGGCGACGCCGCAGAGCCCATCAACCACGAGATCGACGTGCGACCGCGCCGGCAGGATCGCGAGCCGCACTACCTCGAGACCGGCGGCTTCTACGTCATGCGTGCGGCGGGATTCCGGGCCGCACAGCACCGGTTCTTCGGGAGCGTCGGCATCGCCGGCGTGGCACCGCGCACGGCGATCGAGATCGACACTCCCGACGAGATGGAGTTGGCACGGCGCCTTGCGCCGCTCGTCGACCGTGACATTCGGGGCGATGGCGGCGTCGCCGTCGACGCGGTGGTGACCGACTTCGACGGGGTGCACACCGACGACACCGTGCGTGTCGACCAGAACGGCCTCGAGTCGGTGACCGTGAGCCGGTCGGACGGCATGGGGGTCTCGCTGCTGCGGGCCGCCGGCATCCCGTTCCTCATCCTCTCGACCGAGGCGAACCCGGTGGTCGCCGCCCGCGCGCGCAAGCTGGGCGTCGACGTGCGGCAGGCCGCCGCGGACAAGGCCGCAGTGCTGCGGGAGTGGGCGGAGGACCACAGCATCCCGCTGTCGCGGATCGCCTACCTCGGCAACGACGTCAACGACCTCGCCTGCCTCGAACTCGTCGGGTGGCCCATCGCGGTGCCCGAGGCCCACCCGCTCGTCCTGTCGGCCGCGCGCGTCGTCCTCGACAGTCGAGGCGGAGACGGCGCGGTGCGCGATCTCGCGGAGCGCGTGCTCGCCGCGCGGCAGTCCGCGGCCACGGCCCTGCACGAGGCTCAGCGACCCGGCGGGCGGAACCCCGCTACCGATCACCCCACTGCACCACTGGAGGCAACATGACCGTCACCATCGGATCCCGCGTCGTCGGAGGCGGACGCCCCGCGTACGTCATCGCCGAGATCGGGCTGAACCACAACGGCGAAGTCGAGCTCGCCAAGCGGCTCATCGACGTCGCCGCCGACGCCGGTGCGGACGCGGTGAAGTTCCAGAAGCGCACGCCCGAGATCGCCACGCCCGAGCACATGCGCGACATCCCGCGCGACACGCCCTGGGGGCGCATGACCTACCTCGACTACCGCCGCCGCGTCGAGTTCGACCGCGAGCAGTACATCGAGATCTCGGACCACGCGCTGCTGCGCGGGCTCGAGTGGTTCGCCTCGCCGTGGGACGTTCCCAGCGTCGCCTTCCTCGAAGACCTCGGCGTCGTCGCGCACAAGGTCGCATCAGCGTCACTTACGGACGTCGAGCTGCTCGACGCCCTGCGCGAGACCGGTAAGCCCGTCATCCTGTCGACCGGCATGTCGACGAGCGAGCAGATCGACGCGGCCATCCAGGTGCTCGGCACCGACCGCCTCGTGCTCATGCACGCGACCTCGACGTATCCGATGGAGCCGGAAGAGGCGAACATCCGCATGATCCCGACCCTGCGCGATCGCTACCCGGGTGTGCCCGTCGGCTACTCGGGGCACGAGCGCGGGCTGCAGATCTCGCTGGCCGCCGTCGCGCTCGGCGCCGTCGCCGTCGAGCGGCACATCACCCTCGACCGCACGATGTGGGGATCGGACCACGCCGCCTCGCTCGAACCTGCCGGCCTGCAGCACCTGGTGCGCGACATCCGCGTCATCGAGGCGGCACTCGGCGACGGCGTCAAGCGCGTGTACCCCGGTGAGCTCGCGCCCATGGCGAAGCTGCGCCGCGTTCCCGCGTGAGTCCGCACGCGCCCGCCGACGGCAGGCCCCGCGTCGTCGCGATCGCCGACACGGACTCGTATGTGAAGTGGGCGGCGGCGCTCCTCGGCGGGGTGGGTCAGCGATGGGATGCCGCGCTGCTGGTGCTCGACACGCCCCTTGTGGTCAGCGACGCCCAGCTCGCCTCGGCCCTGGCCGGCAGCCGCCTTCCGCGAGACCGCGTGGAGAGGATCGCGTACGGCCGGCTGACCGCGCGTCTCGCCGAACTGCGGGCCGACGTCGTCGTGATCGGAGCGCGGGGTCCGCTCGTGCGCGTGCTCGCGCGCGACCTCTCGGCGCTCCCGCACCGGCCGGTCGTCGTGACGGGCCTGCCGGGCATCTCGATCCCGGCGACCCGCCGCGCCGTCGTCTACCGGCTGCAGAGCGACCTGTTCGTGGTGCACTCGCGGCGCGAGTTGCGGGAGTTCGGGGCGTTGTCGGTGCGCACCGGGTACGCGCATCGCTACGCGCTGGCCACCCTGCCGTTCGCCAGAGGCGCCCGGGTGGCTGCCGGTGGGGCGGTCGCACTGAGCCCGGCGGGCGGCGACCTCGTGTTCGCGGCGCAGGCCAAGGTGCCGGCCGAGCGCGCGGATCGTCTCGGGATCGCCCGGATGCTGGTCCGCGCCGCCCAGGCGGATCCGTCGCGGCGGGTCGTGGTGAAGCTGCGCGCAGCGACCGGAGAGCACCAGACGCACGTCGAGCAGGACGGCTACACCGAGCTGCTCGCGTCACTGGGTCCGCTGCCGCCGAACCTCGTAACCTCGACCGGGCCGATGCGCGACGCGCTGACGACGGCGGAGGGGCTGGTGACGGTGAGCTCGACCGCGGCGATCGAGGCGATCGCGCGCGGCATCCCCGTCATCGCCCTCGACACGTTCGGCGTCTCGCCGCAGCTCATCAACGAGACCCTCGCCGACGCGGACCTCCTCGCGGGCGAGGAGGATGTCGTCGCGCGCCGGTTCCGGCATCCCGATCCGGAATGGCTCGACGAGAACTACTTCCACCACCCCGAGGCCGACGACTGGACCGATCACGTCGAGGCGCTGCTGGCGCAGCGATCAGCCGCTCGCCTGCCGCCCCGGGCGGGACTCGCCCGTCGCGGCGGCGGGCTGCGCGACGCCTGGGAGCGCAGGGTCGCCCTCGGACGCGGCGACACCTCGGCCGCCGGCGCGGTCGCGTACGTGGTCGGCGTTCCGCTGCGCACGACCGTGCGCCTCGTGAATCGCGCGCGCCGGCTCGTCGCCGGCGAGACTCAGCAGCCGGGGCCGGTGGGATCCTCGTCGCACGTGCGGTCCACCAGCGCTGTGCGCACCTCGACGACACGCACGTCGTAGCCGGCGGCCTCCGCGCGGACCACGCCCGGCACGGGTCGCCACAGCCCGCTGCCGAAGTCGACGGATGCCGCGTACTCGACCGTCACCGACACCCCGTACGTCCCCCGCGCGCCGTACACGTGGCTGGTCGCGGTCGGGGTGAACTGCCCCTGCCCGAGGCTGGTCCAGGGCGACCCGCCCGTGGCGGTGCGCGTCGTGGTGCCGTCGCCGTTGTCGAAGACGTAGGCGACCGGCACGAACCGCACGGTGACATCCCAGCCGAGCACGGTGCCCGGGATGCGCTCTTCGGATGCCGACGCCAGCAGGTTCGTCGGCATGCCCATGACGCCGAAGCCCGCCGGCTCGCCGGCGAGGGTCGGCGGTGCGGGACGGAACGACGCCAGGTCGGCGAGGGTGACGTCGGGGACGGCGTTGGTCACGACGGTGACGCCTGTGCAGCGGTTCATCGGGCCGCAGTCCCACGGTTGGGGCGTGGGCTCGGCACGCCGTGCTTCGTTGCTTGAATCGAGTCCCGATTGCGGTTGTGTGCGCCCGCCCTGTTCCGTTTTCGACCCAATGATCTCGACGACCTCGCCCGTGTTTCGACCGCAAAGTCCCGCTGCCGCGTCGGCAAAGTTGCAGTCGCCAGATGAAGTGGGTGACGGAGACGAGGAAAGCGCGATCAGGATGGCGACAGCAGGGATCAGCATGAGCTGTCGCCTGCGATCTCACTGTCTGTGATCAGAAATGCATCGCCAACGAACTTCAGGGATGCTTCGAGCGCGAGCGTCGCGTCCCGATCTTCCGGCGTGACGACGTTGCCCGCAGAATCGAGAAGTCGCGCTGCGCTCGAGTCGAGGCACACGACGGCGATGACTCGCCTCAGGTCGCTTGATGTGCTCTGCCCATCAAATGCCGTTACGACGCTGTCACCCACAAGATGAACGCCAAGCTCATCAAAGCGGCGTTGGCTGTCGATGTGGTTCTCAAGCGCACTTCCAGTGAGGAACAGCTGAGGGTCGGGAGCGTTGGGGTCTTCACGACGGGCGTTCTCTGCGGCGGCGTAAGCCCGGTACGTAGCCTCCGCAGCCGCGAACGCTTCCTCCTCGCTGGCGAACGCAGACGTCGGTGTGGGCGTCGGGTCCATAGGCTCCGGCGTGGTGCAGCCTGCGAGCGTCAGCATCATGAGAGCGCCGAGCGCCGCAGCCGTGACCCGAGTCCTCACGCCCCCACGTTAACCGGTGGTGCCGAGCCGCCGACCGAGTTATCCACAGCGGAGCCAGGTGAAGCCGGCGATCACGCCCGGGGGGTGCGGATCGCCGGCTTCGGGGCGGGCCGATGGGACCGCCCCTCGTGCCCTTCGGGTAGGGCACGAGGAGTGGGCCCGGCGACGCATCGCCGTGGGGTGCGCGGAGCGGGAACGTGATCCCGCTGAGCAATGCATCCAGCTTCCGTCTCCCACCTGGGAGTTCCTTATCGCCCGCCCGCATGAACGCCGCACGCCGGCCGTGCAGGCGCTGTGCTGTCGTCATGACGGCATCGGCCATCGGGCCCCGGGCATCGCAAGACCGTGGCTGCTGGTGCGTCCGGTGGCGGCGATGCGGCACGGCTGCGGCCTGGCATTGACAACCGGGCGTATCCTCGTGCGATGACCACCGCCGCGAGCCGGACCGAGCTGCGAGCGCTCCTGGACGAGCTGCATGACGCGGCGACGGCGCGCGTCGCGGCGATGGACGAGAATCTGACCGAGCTGCGTGCCGACCGTCGCGGCGACGTCGCCGACGACGAGCACGACCCCGAGGGCGTGACCCTGTCGGGGGAGTGGGCCCGCGCCGTCGCGCTCGAAGAGGCTGCACGACGCGAGATCGCCGAGATCGACGAAGCCGTGCGGCGCTGGGAGGGCGGCACCTACGGTGTCTGCGTGGACTGCGGTCGCGGCATCCCGATCGCGCGTCTGCGGGCTCGTCCGTTCGCGACCCGCTGCGTCTCGTGCGCAGAGAAGGCCGGCGCCTGACGTGTCGTTCGGCGCCGCGGCATCCCGAGCCGCCGCCGGGGGCTTTCCGCGCGTGGCGGGGGGAGATCCGTGCCCCTGCGGCAGCGGCGATCGCTTCGACGGATGCTGCGCCCCTGCGCTGCAGGGAACCCCTCCGCCGACGGCCGAGGCGCTGATGCGCTCGCGCTACACGGCGTTCGTCGTGGGCGACGAGCGCCATCTCGCCGCGACGTGGCATCCGGGAACGCGGCCCGAGGACCTGTCTCTCGATCCCGCCCAGCGGTGGACGGGCCTCGACGTCGTCGCTGTCGAGGGCGGGGGAGAGGACGACGCGCGCGGGGTCGTGGAGTTCCACGCGGCCTGGCGCCACGGACGCGACCAAGGCGTGCTGCACGAGCGAAGCCGGTTCCTCCGCCGCAGCGGGCGCTGGTGGTACGTGGATGGCGAGATCCGGCCGTCTTGACCGGCCCCGAAGGGTCCTGGCGCCGATAGCGTGACAGGCATGACCACTCAGGCTGAGAAAGCACAGACCCTCGCGCGGCTGCACGCCGCGCCCGAGATCCTGCGCGTCGTGAACGTGTGGGACGCCGTGTCCGCCCGCACCGTCGCCGCCCTTCCCGAGACGCGCGCCGTCGCGACCGCCGGCCACGCGATCGCCGCGACGTTCGGCTACCCCGACGGCGAGATCCCGCTCGACATCACCCTCGACATGGTCGGCCGCATCGTCGAGGCCGTGGGCGACCTGCCGGTCACGACCGACCTCGACGACGGCTACGGCGATGCGGGCGAGACCACGCGCCGTGTGATCGGCACGGGCGTCGTGGGCGCCAACGTCGAAGACCGCCTGCGCCCGCTCGAGGAGTCCGTCGCGAACGTCGAGGCGATCGTCGCGGCCGGCGCCGCCGAGGGCGTGCCGTTCGTGCTCAACGCGCGCACCGACGCGTTCGTGCGGGCGGGCAAGCGCCCGCTCGAGGAGTCGATCGCGGACGCGATCGAGCGTGGCCGCGCGTACCTCGCGGCAGGAGCCGACCTCGTGTTCGTGCCGGGCATCCTGAACGCCGACATCACGCGGCGCCTGGTGGAGGGCATCGGCGAGCGCAAGGTCAGCGTCATCGGCCTGCCGGGCACGCTGACGGCGGGGGAGTACGAGGCGCTGGGCGTCGCCCGCATCTCGTATGGACCGATGCCGCAGCGGGTCGCGCTGACCGCGCTGCAGGATGTCGCCACCGACCTCTACCGCGACGGCGTGATCCCCGCCTCCACGCGCGCCCTCAACTGAGGTCGCTCCGCCCCATCGATCCGTCCGGCCCGCGGGAATCCCCGCGGGCCGGATGCTGTTGAGCCCGGCATGGAGCCCGCAGCCGTCGACGTCGTCGTGATCGGCGCGGGACAGGCCGGGCTCTCCGCGGCCTATCATCTGCAGCGCCGCGGCTTCGCACCGGCGCAGCGCTCGACCGGGGCAGCGCCGACGTTCCTCGTGCTCGACGCCAACCCCGGCCCCGGAGGCGCGTGGCAGCACCGCTGGCCGTCGCTGCGGATGGCGACGGTCAACGGCATCCACGAGCTGCCGGGGTTCGCGGTCCCGCCGGCCGACCCCGTCGCCGCGAGCCGCGACATCCTTCCGGCGTACTTCGCCGACTACGAGGAGCGGTTCGCCCTCGAAGTCCTGCGGCCCGTGAACGTGAAGGGAGTGCGCCGCGTCGACGACGACCCGCGCGGGCGACTCCTGGTCGAGACCGACGGCGGAGCCTGGACGGCACAGTACGTCATCAACGCGACCGGCACGTGGACCCGACCGTTCCGGCCGCACTACCCCGGGCAGGAGCGCTTCCGCGGCCGCCAGCTGCACGTCGCGGACTACGTCTCGGCGGAGGAGTTCCGCGCACAGCGCGTCGTCGTCGTCGGCGCCGGCGTCTCGGCGGTGCAGCTGCTGGACGAGATCTCGCACGTGGCCGACACGTTCTGGGTGACGCGCCGCGAGCCCGACTGGGTCGAGGCCGACTTCGACATCCCGGCGCGTGTCGCCGCGATCGCGGGCGTCGAGGACCGCGTGCGCCGGGGCCTCCCGCCCGGGAGCGTGATCTCGGTCACCGGCATGCACTGGACCCCGTGGGCGCGGGCGGCCGAGGCACGCGGCGTGCTGGTGCGGCATCCGATGTTCGCCTCGATCGAGGAGGACGGCGTGCGGATGCCGGACGGCTCGTTCGAGCCGGCCGACGTGATCCTCTGGGCCACGGGTTTCCGCCCCGCGCTCGACCACCTGTCTCCGCTGCGCCTGCGCACCCCGGAGGGCGGCTTCCGCGTCGAGAACGGGCGCTCGATCGACGAGCCG
The DNA here is from genome assembly GCF_010634885.1 of Microbacterium sp. B35-04. Lineage (NCBI taxonomy): Bacteria > Bacillati > Actinomycetota > Actinomycetes > Micrococcales > Microbacteriaceae > Microbacterium > Microbacterium sp. B35-04. The sequence continues at coordinate 58,639 of NZ_MWLP01000030.1, forward strand.
CGGCTCTTCCTCATCGGGTACGGGCCGTCGCAGTCGACCGTCGGAGCCAACCGCGCCGGCCGCGACGCCGTCCGCGCGATCATGGCCGACCGCGTCGCCCTCGCGGCCTGAGACCGCCAGCCGGTCGCCAGACTCACCGACTCACAGGCCCCCGCGGGATCGCCCTGGAACCGCCGCGGCGCAAGGGAGCACGCTCGCCCCCTCCGGTTCTAGACTCGCGTGCAATCCCGGTCGCCGACGAGAGCGGACGAAATGAGCCTGGCCCGAGAACTGTTCCGGCGGAAACCCGTGGCGCCGCCCGCGCCGTCGCCCGGCGGGCTGACCCGCGGCATCGGCACCTTCCAGCTCGCGATGCTCGGCGTCGGAGCCACGGTCGGCACCGGCGTCTTCTTCGTGATGCACGAGGCCGTGCCGCTCGCCGGACCCGCAGTGATCCTGGCGTTCCTCGTCGCGGCGATCGCCGCCGGGCTGTCGGCCGTCTGCTACGCCGAGATGGCCTCCGCGGTGCCGGTGTCGGGCTCGACCTACTCGTACGCCTACGTGACGCTCGGCGAGATCGTCGCCATGGGCGTCGCCGCGTGCCTCATGCTCGAGTACGGCGTCTCGACCGCCGCGGTCGCATCCGGGTGGAGCGGCTACCTCGACCGCCTCCTCGGCGACCTGTTCGGCTGGGACATCCCCGCCGCGCTGTCGGCCGGCCCGCTCGAGGGTGGCGTCGTGAACCTGCCGGCCGTGATCCTCGTCGGCCTGTGCGCGCTCCTCCTCATCCGCGGGACACGTGAGTCGGCGGCGGTGAACACCGTCATGGTGATCATCAAGCTCGGCGTACTCCTCATGTTCGCCGCGATCGCCGTCACCGCGTTCCAGACAGACAACTTCGCCGACTTCGCTCCCCACGGCGCGGCGGGGGTCACGGCGGCCGCAGGCACGATCTTCTTCACGTTCATCGGCCTCGACGCCGTCTCGACCGCGGGCGACGAGGTGCGTGACCCGCAGCGCTCGCTGCCCCGGGCGATCCTCATCGCGCTCGCGACGGTCGTCGCCGTCTACCTCTTCGTCGCGATCGCGGCCGTCGGCGCGCAGCCATGGACCGACTTCGAGGACCCCGGCCAGCAGAGCGCCGGTCTCGCCGTCATCCTCGGCGACGTGCTCGGCGCCGGATGGCCCGCCACCGTGCTCGCGGCGGGCGCGGTGATCTCGATCTTCTCGGTCACGCTCGTGACGCTCTTCGGCCAGACCCGCATCCTGTACTCGATCGGCCGGGACGGGCTCATCCCGCAGGCGTTCGCCCGCGTCGACCCGCGCACCCATACGCCGGTGTTCTCGACGGTCGTCGTCGCGGTCGCCGTCGCGCTCCTGGCGGGCTTCATCCCGCTGTCGAGCCTCTGGGACCTCGTGTCGATGGGAACGCTCGTCGCCTTCATCGTGGTCTCCATCGGCGTCATGGTGCTGCGACGCACGCGCCCCGACCTGCCCCGCGCGTTCCGCGTGCCGGGCTATCCGGTGACCCCGGTGCTGTCGATCCTCGCCTGCCTGTACCTCATCACCGGCCTCGGCTGGTCGACCTACGCGTGGTTCGCGGTGTGGGTCGCGGTCGTGCTCGCCTTCTACCTGCTGTGGGGCCGCCGGCACAGTCTGCTCGCGCGGGCGGAGCACGAGACGGATGCCGCCGCCGGTGGACCGCCACCCGCCGGCGTCGACCCGGGCACAGGCGGCTCCGCCACCTAGCCCCGAAGCGGCGCGGGCGTATCGTGGCAGACGACAGAGGGAGACCCCATGGCACGCGTCCTGATCTTCGGCGGACACGGCAAGGTCGCCCTGCTGCTCGAGCCGATGCTCGTGGCGCAGGGGCACACCGTGACCGCCGTCATCCGTGACTCCGCCCAGGAGGCGGAGGTGGCCGCGACCGGCGCGCAGCCGGTCGTCGCCGATGTCGAGATCCTCGATCTCGATCAGCTGACGAACCTCGTCGCCGGCAACGACGTCGTCGTGTGGTCGGCGGGTGCGGGCGGCGGCAGCCCGACGCGCACGTACGCGGTGGACCGCGACGCGGCGGTGCGCTCGATGGACGCCGCGGCGGCGGCCGGTGTGCTCCGCTACGTCATGGTGTCGTGGATCGGGTCTCGCGCCGACCACGGAGTCGCCCGGGAATCTTCGTTCTTCGCCTACGCCGACGCCAAGTGGGCCGCGGACGCCCACCTCGCGCAGAGCGCGCTGGACTGGACGATCCTGGCGCCGGGTACGCTCACGCTCGATCCGCCCACCGGGCGCATCGCCCTCGACCCGGAGGGCGCAGGTGCGGTGCCGCGGGCGGACGTCGCCGCGGCGATCGCCGCGACGATCGCAGACGACCGCACCATCGGACGCACCATCCGGTTCGGCGGCGGCGGCGAGCCCATCGGGCACGCGATCGCCGGCTGACCTCAGTCCTCGCTCGAGTGCAGCCCGCGCCGCACCGACAGCAGGGTGAGCTCGGGGCGGTCGGCGACCAGCCGTTCGGCGCGGTCGAGCACGTCCCGCACGTGCGACGAGTCCGCCGCGACGACCGACACGCCGATGCCGGCCCGCCGGTGGAGGTCGTGCTCGCCGACCTCGGCGGCCGCTGCCTCGGTGCGGCGGCTGAGCTCCGCGATGAGCGGCCGCAGCACGCTGCGCTTCTCCTTCAGCGAGCGGATGTCGCCGAGGAGCAGGTCGAACTCGATCCAGCCGATCCACATGCGTCCATGGTGCCAGCAGCCGCGCGCGGGGCGCGGCCGTAGGCTCGATCCATGCTCGCCACCGTCATCCACGCCGCCCGCGACATCCGCGTCGAGAACGTGCCCGACCCCGTGCTGTCCACCGGCGCCGACGCGATCGTCCGCGTCGTCGCGGCCTGCGTGTGCGGCTCCGACCTCTGGCCGTACCGCGGCGTGACACCCACGAACGAACCGCACCGCATCGGGCACGAGTTCGTCGGCATCGTCGAGGAGGTCGGCGCGGACGTCCGTGTCGTCCGGCCCGGCGACTTCGTGATCGCCCCGTTCTACGTCTGCGACGGCACGTGCGCGAACTGCCGGAACGGGGTCAGCACATCGTGCCTGCACGGCGGCTGGTGGGGGAGCGACGACCGTTTCGGCGGATTCGCCGACGGTGGCCAGGGGGAGCGGGTGCGCGTCCCGCTCGCCGACGGCACTCTCGCCGTCGTGCCGGGACCGGTGGGCGGCGACGAGGTCCCCGGCCTGCTGACGCTCAGCGACGTCATGGGCACCGGCCACCACGCCGCGGTATCGGCGGGTGTCGGCCCCGGTGATGCTGTGGCCGTCGTGGGCGACGGCGCGGTGGGTCTGTGCGCCGTCATCGCCGCCAAACGGCTCGGCGCAACGACGATCATCGCGATGTCGCGGCATCCGCAGCGCCAGGCGCTCGCCCGCGAGTTCGGCGCCACCCACATCGTCGAGGAGCGAGGGGATGCCGGCATCGAGGCGGTGCGCGCACTCACCGGCGGCATCGGCGCAGACCGGGTGCTCGAGTGCGTCGGCACGAAGGAGTCCATGGACCAGGCCCTGCGGTCCACGCGCCCCGGCGGCATGGTCGGCTACGTCGGCGTGCCCAACGGCGGCCCCGAGCTGCCGGTGCGGCAGATGTTCAACCGCAACGTCGGTGTCAACGGCGGCGTCGCGCCCGTCCGGGGCTACATCGAGGAGCTGCTGCCCGACGTCCGCTCCGGCGCGATCCGGCCCGGGCTGGTGTTCGACCTCGAGCTGCCGCTCGCGGAGGCCGCCGAGGCCTACGCCGCGATGGACGAGCGCCGCGCCACGAAGGTGCTGCTGCGGCCCTGACGCCCGGGCGCGCGGGCAAATCCATCCCCGCGCGATCCGCGACGCGCCCGCGCGCCTGCGCACGCAACGCCTGCCGTACGGTAGAACAGCAGAAGTCGAAGGGAACCCCGGACCGTGAAGCTCGTCAAGCGCATCGTCGTGGTGCTCGTCATCGCGTTCGCGGCGTTCTACCTCATCACCCGCCCGCAGGATGCGGCGAACGCGGTGCAGGGCGCGATCGGCGCCGTCTGGGGCGCCGGTGCCGCCGTGGTCGACTTCTTCATGGCTCTCGCTGCGGGCTGACCGTGTTCGATCCGCGGATCGAGAAGCACCTGATCACAGATCAGGGCGAACGCATCGTCGACGAGGTCCGCAAGCACTGGGCGGCCACCGTCTCGGCTGTCCTCGAGCTGTTCGGCGGGATCGTCGTGCTCCTCCTCACGTTCTTCGTGCCGGCTCAGGCCTGGTGGGTGCCCGCGCTCCTGGGCGCCGCGGTGACCGGTCACGCGGTCTGGCGGTACTTCGAGCAGCACACCGACCGCTTCGTCATCACCAACATGCGCGTGTTCCGCGTGCACGGCATCCTGTCGCGGCGGATCGCCACGATGCCGCTCGCGCGCATCCTCGACATCTCGGTCTACAAGCCGGTCGTCGGAAGAGTCTTCGGCTACGGACACTTCGTCTTCGAGTCGGCGGCGCAGGAGCAGGGACTCCGCGAGATCCGCTTCGTCGGCGACCCCGACGAACGCGGCCTGACGATCCAGCGGGTCATCCAGCAGGCGGGCCTTCGCGGTGCCGCCGGACGCGGTGATCAGTTCGGCGGCGCGCACATCGCGCCGCCGATGCCGGTCGAGCCCGCGGCATCCGTCACGACGACCGAGGCGCGCCGCGACGACAACCCCACCGCCCCGGTGCCCGAGGTGCGTCCCGCCGCGAACCCGTCGGGATGGGACTGGCTCGCCGACGCGCAGCGGCGCGAGGATGAGCGGCTCGCGCAGCTGCGAGGGGATCCCTCGTCGGCGCCGACCCCGTTCGATCCCGACCGCACCAACACCGCCCCGATCCAGCTCCCGCGCTGATCGGGCGCCGCAGAAGACGGTCCCCGCGCCCCCTCGCCGCTCCGTCGGCGGCTCGCGCGGAGCCTCCGGGCCACGGCCTTCCCGCGGCCCGCGGCGGACCCGATTTCGGCCCGCAAGGGAACATCGCGGTCGACCCGGCCGTTCTGTTACCCTGGAGTGTCACTCGTGTGGCTGTTTCGCCACGCTCGGGTAACCGGTTTGCACCGGCTTTCCGCATCCCGCAAGGGTCCGGGTGACATCGCTGGAAAATCCGCTTCGCCTCGGCTCGAGGCATCCGTTCGCCCTTGCGCGACGATGTCACTGAAAGCCGGAGCCCGACACCAAACCCAACAAGGACAACCCACTACATGACTACCGCAACGACCGCCCCGGCCACCAAGCAGGTCGCGATCAACGACATCGGATCTGCCGAGGACTTCCTGGCCGCGGTCGAGAAGACCCTGAAGTTCTTCAACGACGGCGACCTCATCGAGGGCACCGTCGTGAAGATCGACCGCGACGAGGTGCTCCTCGACGTCGGTTACAAGACCGAGGGCGTCATCCCCTCGCGCGAACTCTCCATCAAGCACGACGTCGACCCCAACGAGGTCGTCAAGGTCGGCGACGAGGTCGAAGCCCTCGTTCTCCAGAAGGAGGACAAGGAAGGCCGCCTCATCCTGTCCAAGAAGCGCGCGCAGTACGAGCGTGCCTGGGGCGACGTCGAGAAGATCAAGGAGAACGACGGTGTGGTCACCGGCTCCGTGATCGAGGTCGTCAAGGGTGGTCTGATCGTCGACATCGGCCTGCGCGGCTTCCTGCCCGCTTCGCTGATCGAGCTCCGCCGCGTCCGCGACCTCACGCCGTACCTCGGCCAGGAGATCGAGGCGAAGATCCTCGAGCTCGACAAGAACCGCAACAACGTCGTGCTCTCGCGCCGCGCCCTGCTCGAGCAGACGCAGTCCGAGTCGCGCACCACGTTCCTCAACAACCTGCACAAGGGCCAGGTCCGCAAGGGCACGGTCTCGTCGATCGTCAACTTCGGTGCGTTCGTCGACCTGGGCGGCGTGGACGGCCTCGTGCACGTCTCCGAGCTGTCGTGGAAGCACATCGAGCACGCGTCCGAGGTCGTCGAGGTGGGCCAGGAGGTCACCGTCGAGATCCTCGAGGTCGACCTGGACCGCGAGCGCGTGTCGCTCTCGCTCAAGGCGACGCAGGAGGACCCGTGGCAGGTCTTCGCCCGCACGCACGCGATCGGCCAGGTCGCGCCGGGCAAGGTCACCAAGCTCGTTCCGTTCGGTGCTTTCGTGCGCGTCGCGGACGGCATCGAGGGCCTCGTGCACATCTCGGAGCTGTCGGGCAAGCACGTCGAGCTCGCCGAGCAGGTCGTGTCGGTCGGCGAAGAGGTCTTCGTCAAGATCATCGACATCGACCTCGAGCGTCGCCGCATCTCGCTCTCGCTGAAGCAGGCGAACGAGTCGGTCGACCCCAACGGCACCGAGTTCGACCCGGCCCTCTACGGCATGGTCACGGAGTACGACGAGAACGGGGAGTACAAGTACCCCGAGGGCTTCGACCCCGAGACCAACGCGTGGCTCGAAGGCTTCGACGAGCAGCGCGAGAAGTGGGAGCAGGAGTACGCCGCTGCCCACGCTCGCTGGGAGGCCCACAAGGCCGCCGTCACGAAGGCTCTCGAGGCCGAGGCTGCCGCCCCGGTCGAGACCGGCTCGTCCTCGTACTCGTCCGACACCGGCTCCGGTGGGACGCTCGCGGACGACGAGGCCCTCGCCGCTCTGCGCGAGAAGCTCTCGGGTCGCTGATCCTGAGTTGACCCGCCTGGTTCACTGAACCCGGCTGCAGAAGGGCCGTCACCAACGACCGCGAGGTCGGGGGTGGCGGCCCTTTCGCGTCCCCCGACCACGGCGTCGGTGGTCGCGGGTACTGTCGCCGTGTGTCCTCGAAGCTCCCGTCCGCGCGCTGCCTGGTGGACGATGACGGATGCCGCGGCCCGGTTCCCGTGGACAGCCCCGTCGCCCTCTGCGAGCGACACCTCGCCGCGGCGACCGAGTGGGGCGACTCCCAGTACGGCGTCACGGACGCACTGCCGTCGCCGTGCGGCGTCTGCGGCTCGCGGCTCGGCGTGCGCTATCCGTCGGCGTGGCTGTGCGCGGTGTGCGAATGGCGCCACGGCGAGATCCCCGACGCCGAGTTCGCGCCGCCGCGCGTCGACGTCGTGTACTACCTGGGTTACGCCGACCGCGTGAAGATCGGCACGAGCTCGAACCCGCGGCAGCGCCTCGCCGCCCTCTGGCACGATGAACTGCTGGCGTTCGAGCGCGGCGGTCGTGCCCTCGAGCAGCGGCGGCATATGCAGTTCGCCGACGACCGCTACCCGCGTACCGAGTGGTTCCGCCGCTCCGAGGCCCTCATGGCGCACATCGGCGTGCTGGCCGCGGGGATCGAAGATCCGTGGGCTCTCCACACCAGGTGGCTCAGCGAGGCGCTGGCAGCCCGAGGATGACGGCCATACGCTCTCGGAGAACGCCTGCGATCCTCCAGGAGGCTCGGAGGATCGGTCCCTAGCCTCGGAGTCCACCGGCACCCACCCACGATGGAGCAGACCATGGGAATCTTCGATCGACTCTTCGGAGGCTCGGACGACAGGCGCCAGACGCCGCCTGTGCCGCAGAACACCTACGGCGCACGGCCGGGACCACAGGCGCCGGGGATGCAGCCGCCGGGGATGCAGCCGCCGCGCAGCGAGGACGAGATCGCCATCGAGCGCTACCGGTACCTGCTTCGGACCGCGCCGCCCGAGACGATCGAGCAGGTGCACGCCGAGGCGTTCGGCAGGCTCACCGAGCCGCAGCGTCAGCAGGTGCTCGCGGAGCTTTCCGCAGGGCTTCCTTCCGCCGAGCAGCCCCGCTCGAGCGACCCGCAGACGATGGCCCGTGCCGCGACGCGCGCCGAGTACCTCAACCCCGGTTTCATGGAGCGCACGCTCGGGCCGCAGCGCCAGGGGCCGTCGTTCGGCTCGATGCTGGGTTCGTCGATCCTCGGCACCGTGGTCGGCTACGTCATCGGCTCGGCGCTGGTGAGCTCGTTCCTTGCTCCGACCTTCGCCGACGACCCGGGCAACCAGGACGGGTCGTCCGGGGAGGGCGCGGATGCCGGTGGCGAGACCGGCGGTGACACCGGGGCGGCCGACGCCGGCTGGGGCGACAGCGGGTCCGGCTGGGGCGGCGACGCGGCCGGCTCCGACGCCGGTGGTTTCGGCGACTTCGGCGACTTCGGGTTCTGACACCCCGGTCGCGGAGGCCGGCGATCCGGCGCCCGGAACGGGAAGCTGAGCGCGCCCCTCCCAGCGGCGGGGCGCGGCATCCGTTACCGTCGCGGTATGACCGCCGCGATGCCGGGCGACCCGGGCGCGCCCGCGGTGCGCTCCCGCCCCGGTGTGACCGCACCTGAGGCCGCCGATCGCACCCGGGGCCGCCACGCGATGCTCAACCAGCTGCTCCTCGCGGCCGTGGTGTTCGTGCTGGGCGTCCTGGTGGCCGTCGGACCGTTCGGCGGGGAGCCGGTGCTCTTCTTCAGCGGCGTCGTCGTGGTGGTCGTCGTCACGGCGGCGACGCTGGTGGTGCCCTGGAGTCGTCTGCCGTACGGATGGGTCGCGGTCGTGCCGGCGGTCGACATCCTGGCCATCACGCTCATGCAGATCGCGGCGCCGGACACCGTCCTCGGCCTGTTGTGGATCTTCCCGACGACGTGGCTCGCCGGCGGGTTCGGACTGCTGGGGCTCTTCGGCGTGATCGTGGCGATCGCGGGAATCGTGAGCGTGCTGACCGCCCTCAGCGCCACCGAGGTCACCTACCGCACGCTGCTGCTGCCGCTGGTGCTGTTCGCCGTGGCCGCAACCAGTCACCTCAATTCCCGCCGCTCCGATGCCCAGCGCATGCTGCTGGCCAAGCAGTCGCAGCTCCTGCAGAGCATCCTGGCGCGTACCCGACGCCAGGAGCAGGTCGTGACCGAGGTGCTCGACGCTGTCGATTTCGGTGTCGTCCGCATCAGCCCCGCCGGACGCGTCGCCGTCACCAACGAGGCGCACGGGCGACTTCAGCAGGGCTTCGAGGCGGACGACGACCGCGCCGAAATTCCGGCGTTCCGCGACGATGGCACCTCACCGCTGCCCGCGGACGAGCTTCCGCTCGAGCGCGCGCGCCGCGGCGAGGCGTTCGACGATCAGGTGGTGTGGTTCGGCGTCGAGCCGGGTCCGCGCCGCGCGCTCACGATCACCGCGCGCCGGCTCACCGATCCCGACGGCGCGGACGCCGGCGCCGTGGTCGTCTCGCGGGATGTGACGGCCGAGCTCACCGCGCTGCGCGCACGCGACGACCTGGTCGCGTCCGTGTCGCACGAGCTGCGCACCCCGCTCACCTCGATCCTCGGCTACCTCGACCTCGCGATGGAAGACCCCGACACGCCCGATGCCGTGCGCGCCAGCCTCGACGTCGCCGAGCGCAACGCCGAGCGGCTGCTGCGCATCGTCGCCGACATCCTCGCCGCGTCGAGCTCGTCGCCGTCCTCGGTCGAGGCATCCCTCGCCCCGCAGCCCGTCGACGCGCGCGAACTCGTGGCAGCCGCCACCACCGATGCCCTGCCGCGCGCGGCAGGGCGCGCGATCACGATCGACGTCAGCGGGCTGGAACCAGCCACGGCCTGGGCCGATCCCCTCCGGCTGCGCCAGGTCGTCGACAACCTGGTCTCCAACGCCATCGCCTACAACAAGGACGGCGGCACCGTCTTCGTCGGCACGACGACCGACGGCGCCTCGAGCTGGATCCTGGTGCGCGACACCGGCGTCGGCATCTCCGACGCCGACCGCTCCAGGCTCTTCCAGCGCTACTACAAGGCGGGCACCGATCGGCGGGCCGGCACCGGTCTCGGCCTCGCCATCACCCGCGACATCGTGCGCGCGCACGGGGGAGAACTGGCCCTGCACAGCGCGCCGGGAGTGGGGTCCACCTTCATCGTGAAGCTGCCCGCGATCGCCCCGGAAGGAGACGCACCATGACTCTGGATCTGGCGAGCGTGCACATCATGACCGCGCTGGTCGTCAACGTCAGCGGCGTGCTGTTCATCATGGAGACGCTGCTGCGCCGTGACGAGGGAGCGGGGCGCATCTGGTCGATCGGGTTCCTCTCGGCCATGCTCACGACACTCGCGTACACCGTGTGGGTGCAGTCCGACGACGCCGGGTGGGCCATCGCCGTCGGCAACGCCGCTTTCGTGGCCGGCACCGGATGCATGTGGCTGGGATGCCGCCGCTTCAACGGGCGCCGCATGCGATGGTCGTCGATCCTCGTGGCGGTCGCCGTGGTCGCGGCCGCGCTCGGCGTGGCGTTCGAGGGTCCGGACGGCGGCGACTGGGCGGGCGCGCTCTGGATGTTCGTGCCGCTGCTCGGATTCGCCGGCGCCGGAGCGGTCGAGTGCCTCCGGGGCGAGATGCGGGAATCCCGGACGGCCTGGGTGCTCGGCGCGGTGCTGGGGTTCCAGTCGCTGTACTACGTGTCGCGCACGACAGCCTTCGTGACGTCAGGCCCCGACAGCGCCCTGTTCCAGGCGGCGTTCGGCACCGTGAGCACGAGCTTCCTCACGGTGACGCTCACCATTGTGGCCGTCGTCGTGACCTCCGTGCTGCGGGCGAGCCGCGCGCCGATGCGCGGCTACCTGCGCGACGCGCGGGCGGTCGACCAGGAGCAGGGGATCATGAGCGACGAGTCCTTCGCCGTTCTCCTCGAAGGCATCTGCCGGCGCGCAGCACGGCGACATGAACCGGTCGCGGTGACCGCCGTCCGCCTCGATGACCTGGATCCCATCTCGACTGCTTTCGGCAGCGACGTGGCAGGATCGGTCGCGGCCACCTGGCGTGCCGGGGTGCGGCGCCACGCGCCGACCAACGCCGTCGTCGGACAGGACGGCCCGACCGGGCTCGTCGTCGGGCTCGCCGTCGCGTCCGCGCAGGAGGCGCGACGTCAGGCCGGCATCATCTACCGCGGCCTGTTCGACGACCTCGGCAAGGTCGGCGGGGGAGTGATCCCCGTCGTCGGCGTCGGCGTCGCTCTGAGCGAGACGGCCGGGTATGACGCGGTCGAGCTCATCCGTGCGGCGCGAGAGGCCGCCAGCCGCGCGGCCGTGGAAATCGAGACGTCCGTGCTGATCGACGACGGGGAGTAGCGGCTCCGCGCGCGCCTTCGGACCGGGTGTGTGGGCGGCGGTGGCTGCGGGCCGACGACTCGCCCGCGCGTGGCGCAGGCTGCGGCGACGATCCGCCGCCTTCGTTCACGCCGTCAGTCGGTAGCCGACGCCGCGGACCGTCTCGATCCAGCGCGGCTGCGCCGGCGACTCGCCGAGCTTCCGGCGCAGATTCGCCATGTGGACCTCGATGGCGCGCGCATCGCTGTCGGACACGAAGTCGCTGACCGCGTACTGGTCGCCGCGCAGCATGAGGGCGAGGTCCGACTTCGCGCGCACGCGCCGGCCCGCCACCAGCAGGTCGGCGAGGATGTCGAACTCGCTGCGCGTCAGCTCGACGTCGTGGTCGTCGACCTTGACCACGTGGATAGCGGCGTTCAGACGCAGTCCGTGGTGCTCGAGCCAGAAGTCCTCGGATGCTCCCGGCGCCGCTGCGGTCTCGCCGTCCGGCGGCGCGACGTGCCGTGGGCGCCGCAGCATGGCGTCGATGCGCGCCCGCAGCTCGCGAGGGCGGAACGGCTTCGCGACGTAGTCGTCGGCGCCTGCTTCGAGTCCCTGCAGTGCGTCGATCTCCTCGCTGCGGGCGCTCAGCATCACGATGTAGGTCGAGCTGATGGCGCGGATGCGCTTGGCGGTCTCGAAGCCGTCGATGCCGGGCATGTTGACGTCGAGCGTCGTGACGAGCGGCCGGTGCGCGCGGACCAACTCGACGCCGTCTGTGCCGTTGGCGGCGCCGTGCACCTCGAACCCGGCCTGGGCGAGGACCGTCGACAGGAGCGAACGGATGTCCGCTTCGTCTTCGATCACGACGGCGACGCGCGCTTCTTCCACCGCTCCACCCTCCGGATCCGGGTGTGCCGACGGATCCTGGACGTCGGTCATGATATCCCAGAACGCGCGGCGGAACGGGTGGGACGGGGCCACGGTCACGCAGCGTGTCCGGACGGATGCGGCTCGCGGTGCCCGCCGTGCGCTCGCCTGCGCGACGCTCCCGTGGCAGCACGGGCCGCGCGGAGGGCGGGAGATCTCCCCACATCCCGCCCTGCGCGCGTCCTCGGTGCACGGACCTCGGTCGCCATCGTCCCCACGCGGGCGACCGGTCCGCACCTCAAGACGATCCACTCGCCCCCGTCGTCGCGAAGACGGCAGGTGCGGTGCGCGCAGCAGGACGCGGAGCTGTCGTACGCCACACCGTCGTCTTGCACAGCGTCGCGTCCGACGTTCACTTGCGCCCTTCCCCAGCTGCACGTGTGGACTGTCTCTCGGGTGTCCCGAGGCTATCGCCACCTCCTCAGCGCACGCTCAGCCCCGCCTCAAGAACCGGTCAAGGAGTCCGGCGTGGCATGCTCGATGCATGCCCCTCGTCGCCCTCACCGGAGGCATCGCCTCGGGAAAGTCCACCATCGCCGGTCGCCTGGCGGAGCGCGGCGCCGTGGTCGTGGACGCGGATCAGCTGGTGCGCGAAGTCCAGGCGCCGGGCTCTCCGGTCCTGGCGGCGATCGCAGAGACCTTCGGCGAGCGGATGCTGCGGCCCGACGGCTCGCTGGATCGCGCGGCGCTCGGCACCCGCGTGTTCGGAGACGCGGCGGCGATCGCCCAGCTCAACGCGATCGTGCATCCGGCTGTGCGCGCCGAATCCGCGCGCCGTTTCGCGGCGGCGTTCGCGGACGACCCCGATGCCGTCGTCGTCTACGACGTGCCGCTGCTCGTCGAGGCGCGCGTGGACGACCCGTGGCAGCTCGTCGTCGTGGCGCACGCTCCGGCCGAGGTGCGCATCGAGCGGCTGATCGGACTGCGCGGGCTGAGCCCGGCCGATGCGGCAGCACGCATCGCGTCGCAGGTGCCGGACGAGGCGCGACTGCGGATCGCCGACGTGGTGATCGACACGGCGGGCACCCTCGACGACACGATCCGCCAGGTGGACGCGCTGTGGGAGAGCCTCGACGACCACGTGGCGCGACGCGGGGATCGCTCGTAGAGAGCGGTTCCGCACCATTCCGCCGTCGGGTGGCGCGGGCTACCCTGGAGTGAGACCGAAGGAGGTGTCGCATGGGTGTGCTCTCGAGGTTCCGGCGGCGTCGCGGCCCCTACCGTGCGGCCACGGAGGAAGAGCGCATCTCGCGCTACGTCTACCTGCTCGGCACGCTTCCGGCATCGGTGATCGAGAGCGCTCACGCCTCGGCGTTCAAGGACCTGCCGCCGGAGCGCCGCCGCGAGCTGTTCGAGCAGCTCCGGCCGTTCCTCGCGGAGTCTGAGCGCGATGTCGCCGCCGAAGACCCGTCCGTGATCGCGAAACTCGTCCGTCGTGCCGAAGAGCACCGTGCGGCGCGCGCGGCCGACGCCGGGACGGATGCCGCGGCCCGAGCCGCCGCGGATCCCGCGCGCACGGCGGTCGCGGTCGACGACGGCGATCCCCGCGACGGCGTGGACGTGCAGCGGATGCTCCTGAACGTCGGCGTCATGACGATCGTGGCGCAGCAGTTCCTGCTGTCGAGCTCGGTCGCGGCGTACTACACGGTCGGCGCCGGTTCGATCGGCATCGGCTCCGAGCCGGCGTGGGTCGGCGAGACCTATGACCCGGGCGCCGCCGGCTTCGACGGCGGCGGTGGTGCGGGCGGTTACGACGCCGGTGGCGGCGGATACGACGGCGGTGCCTTCGGCGGATTCGACGCGGGCGGCTTCGGCGGCGGGTTCGACGGCGGCGGCGGCTTCGGAGGCTGAACCCCACGCGTCGGCCGGGTGGCGGCATCCGCTCGTCGCGAACGCCGCCCCGATGTCGGGGGCGCCGCCTACGCTGGAACGGTGCAGACCACTCGATCCGTGCGGCCGTTCGAGGTCGTGAGCGAATTCGCCCCGTCGGGCGACCAGCCGCAGGCGATCGCCCAGCTGGCGGCGCGCATCAACGCCGGCGAGACCGACGTCGTGCTGCTCGGTGCGACGGGCACCGGCAAATCCGCGACGACGGCCTGGCTCGTCGAGGCCGTGCAGCGGCCGACCCTGGTGCTCGCGCACAACAAGACGCTGGCCGCGCAACTGGCGAACGAGTTCCGCGAGCTCATGCCGCACAACGCGGTGGAGTACTTCGTCAGCTACTACGACTACTACCAACCCGAGGCGTACGTCCCGCAGACCGACACCTTCATCGAGAAGGACTCGTCGGTGAACGCCGAGGTCGAGCGGCTGCGCCACTCGACCACCAACTCGCTGCTCAGCCGGCGCGACGTGATCGTGGTCAGCACGGTGTCGTGCATCTACGGTCTCGGTGCGCCCGACGAGTACCTGCGGGCGATGGTCGCGCTGCAGGTGGGCGAGGTGTACGACCGCGACGCGCTGATCCGCAAGTTCATCGCGATGCAGTACAACCGCAACGACGTCGATTTCTCACGGGGCAACTTCCGTGTGCGCGGCGACACGATCGAGATCATCCCGGTGTACGAGGAGTACGCCATCCGCATCGAGATGTTCGGCGATGAGATCGAGGCGCTCTTCATGCTGCACCCGCTCACGGGCGATGTGGTGCAGCGGCTCGACAGCGTGCCCATCTTCCCGGCGTCGCACTACGTCGCCGGCACCGAGACGGTGCAGCGCGCCATCGGCACCATCGAGGACGAGCTCGCCGAGCGGCTGAAAGAGCTCGAGTCGCAGAACAAGCTTCTCGAGGCGCAGCGTCTGCGCATGCGCACCACGTTCGACCTCGAGATGCTGCAGCAGCTGGGATTCTGCTCGGGCATCGAGAACTACTCGCGTCACATGGACGGCCGAGCCCCCGGCGAGCCCCCGCACACGCTGCTGGACTTCTTCCCCGACGACTTCCTCATGGTCATCGACGAGTCGCACGTCACCGTGCCGCAGATCGGGGCGATGTACGAGGGCGATGCCTCGCGCAAGCGCACGCTGGTCGAGCACGGGTTCCGGCTGCCGAGCGCGCTCGACAACCGGCCGCTGCGGTGGGACGAGTTCAAGAACCGGGTCGGCCAGACCGTGTACCTGTCCGCGACGCCGGGCCGCTACGAGATGGGGATCGCGGACGGCGTCGTCGAGCAGATCATCCGTCCGACCGGCCTCATCGACCCCGAGATCGTCGTGAAGCCCTCGAAGGGGCAGATCGACGACCTTCTCGAAGAGATCCGGCTGCGCGCGTCCCGCGACGAGCGCGTGCTCGTCACGACGCTCACGAAGAAGATGGCCGAAGAGCTGACCGACTTCCTGGGCGAGCACGGTGTGCGGGTGCGCTACCTCCACTCCGACGTCGACACGCTGCGCCGTGTCGAGCTGCTCAGCGAGCTGCGAGCCGGCGTCTACGACGTGCTCGTCGGCATCAACCTCCTCCGCGAGGGCCTCGACCTGCCCGAGGTGTCGCTGGTGTCGATCCTCGACGCCGACAAGGAGGGGTTCCTCCGCAGTGGCACCTCGCTGATCCAGACGATCGGTCGCGCGGCGCGCAACGTCTCGGGCCAGGTGCACATGTACGCCGACACGATGACGGACTCGATGGCGAAGGCGATCGACGAGACCGACCGTCGTCGCGAGAAGCAGATCGCCTACAACAAGGCGAACGGCATCGATCCGCAGCCGCTGCGCAAGCGCATCGCCGACATCACCGAGGTGCTCGCGCGCGAGGCTTCAGACACCGATCGGATGCTGCGGGGCAAGGCGGCGGCGAAGACCAAGTCCGGCATGGGCAAGAGCCCGACGCCGCAGCTGCGACGAGAGGGCATCGCGGCCGAGGGCGCCGAGCAGCTGGAGGCCACGATCGCCGACCTCAGCCAGCAGATGCTCGCGGCGGCCGGCGAGCTGAAGTTCGAGCTCGCCGCGCGCCTGCGGGACGAGGTGCAGGACCTCAAGAAAGAGCTGCGCGCCATGGAGCGCGCGGGACACGCGTAAGGCGTCCGACGGCGCCTGCGCCGCAACACGAGGCGCCGCAACACGCGCGCCGCAGCACCGGCGCCCGCGGGTCAGGGGCAGTGCATGAGGGGCTTCGGTCCCGAGCGGTCGAAGGTGTGTCGGGTGATCGGTGCGCCGCACAGCGGGCAGGCGCGCTCGGCGCGTTCGGCGGCGCTGGGTGGAGGAGCCGTCTCGTACGGTCCGACCGCGGCCGGGCCCGCCACGCGGATCAGGTTCGCGTTGAGGAAGGCATACCAGCCGCCGGCCTCGCGCACCCGTTCGCGGAGTGGGCGGCGGGCGTCGGGGGAGGCATCCTGATCGGGCATGTTACTTAGTGTACTAACGATTAGTGCGATATAGGATGATTCCGTGACATTGCCCACCTCCTCTCCGTCGCCCGCCGAGGCGTCGAGCGCAGTCTCCGAGGACGGGGGCGCCGCTCTCAGCGCCGACGACCTGCTCGCGCTCGACAACCAGGTCTGCTTCGCACTGGTGACGGCCGCGCGCAACGTGGTGGGGCTGTACCGGCCGATCCTGGAACCGCTCGGCCTCACGCATCCGCAGTACCTCGTCATGCTCGCCCTGTGGGAGCGATCGCCCCGATCGCTGCGCGAGCTGGCCTCCGAGCTGGCGCTCGAGCCGGCCACGCTCTCACCGCTCGTCAAGCGGCTCCAGTCGCAGGGCCTCGTGACGCGTGCCCGCCGCGGCGGCGATGAGCGCGTTCTCGACGTGGGCCTGACCGATGCCGGGCGGGCGCTGCGCCAGCGAGCGCTCGACGTTCCCGGTCAGGTGATGGCGAGCGCGGGCACGGATGCCGATGCGCTCCTCGCCCTGCGTGATGCACTGCGGCCCTTCTCCGGCGCGCGCTGACGTTGCGACGGCCGCCGCTATGCGGCCGCAGAGAAGGCGCCTCGACGGAGTCGTGAAGCGTGACCGGGGAGTGGGCATGGTCGTCTTCGCCCATGGCGAACGGCTCCCAGGCCCCATGTCGGAGGCCCCGCCTACACTTGACTGGTGCCCATCGTCCCTGTCGCCCTACCCGCGAACCTGCCCGCAAAGACCGTCGGCGGCACCAGCGGAAAGCTGAGCGTCCGCGGTGCCCGCGTGCACAATCTGAAGGACGTCAACCTCGACATCCCACGCGATTCGCTCGTCGTCTTCACCGGTCTGTCCGGCTCGGGCAAGTCGAGCCTCGCGTTCGACACGATCTTCGCCGAGGGCCAGCGCCGCTACGTCGAGTCGCTCAGCGCCTATGCGCGGCAGTTCCTCGGCCAGGTCGACCGGCCCGACGTCGACTTCATCGAGGGACTGAGCCCCGCGGTGTCGATCGACCAGAAGTCGACCAACCGCAACCCGCGCTCGACGGTCGGCACGATCACCGAGATCCACGACTACATGCGCCTGCTGTGGGCGCGCATCGGCGTGCCCCACTGTCCCGAGTGCGGCGAGGTCATCCAGCGCCAGACGGTGCAGCAGATCGCCGACCAGCTCGTGGAGCTCCCCGAGCGCACGCGCTACCAGATCGTCGCGCCGGTGGTGACCCAGAAGAAGGGCGAGTTCGTCGACCTCTTCAAGGAGCTCGGCGCGAAGGGCTACGCCCGGGCGATCGTCGACGGCGAGCTGATCCAGCTGGCCGAGCCGCCGGTGCTCAAGAAGAGCTACAAGCACGACATCGCGGTCGTGGTCGACCGTCTCGTCGCGGCACCCGGCATCCTCGATCGCGTCACCGACTCCGTCGAGACCGCGCTGTCGCTCGCGGGCGGCGTGTTGCAGATCAACTTCGTGGACGAAGAGGGGGATGCCGCGTGGCAGTCCTTCTCCGAGAAGCTCGCCTGCCCCAACGGCCACCCGCTGCAGCTGACCGAGATCGAGCCCCGCACGTTCTCGTTCAACGCGCCGTTCGGCGCCTGCCCGGCCTGCTCGGGCCTCGGCACCCGCATGTCCGTCGATGTCGAGCTGATGCTCGCCGACGACGAGCTGTCGATCCGCGAGGGTGTGCTCATCCCGTGGACGACGCAGGGCAAGGGACTCTTCCAGTACTACGAGCGCCTGCTCGAGGGCCTCGCGAACGACCTGGGCTTCTCGCTCGACACGCCGTGGAAGAAGCTGCCGTCGGACGTCCGCGAGGCGGTGCTGCGCGGCGAGAACTACAAGGTCACCGTGCGGTGGAAGAACCGCTACGGCCGCGAGATGCGCTATTCGTCGGGTTTCGAGGGCGTCGTGCCTTACATCGAACGGCAGTACACGCAGGCCGAGTCCGACACACAGCGTCAGCGCTGGTCGGAGTACCTGCGCGAGGTGCCGTGCCCGGTGTGCGACGGCGCCCGGCTCAAGCCTGAGGTGCTGGCCGTGCAGGTGCACGGGCATTCGATCGCGGATGCCTCGCGCCTGAGCCTCGGCGAGGCGCGGGAGTACTTCGCACAGCTCACGCTGACCGAGCGCGAGGCCACGATCGCTGCCCAGGTGCTGCGCGAGATCCGCGTGCGACTGGACTTCCTCATCCGTGTCGGCCTCGACTACCTCAGCCTGAGCCGCGCCGCCGCGACGCTGTCCGGCGGCGAGGCCCAGCGCATCCGGCTGGCGACGCAGATCGGGTCGGGCCTGACCGGCGTGCTCTACGTGCTCGACGAGCCGTCGATCGGTCTGCACCAGCGTGACAACCGCCGGCTCATCGAGACGCTGGTTGCGCTGCGCGACCTCGGCAACACGCTCATCGTCGTCGAGCACGACGAAGAGACGATCCACGCCGCGGACTGGGTCGTCGACATCGGCCCGGGTGCCGGCGTCAACGGCGGCGAGGTGGTCCACTCCGGTCCGATCGAAGAGCTCCTCGCCGACCGCGACTCGATCACCGGCGACTACCTGTCGGGGCGGCGCGCCATTCCGACACCGAAGAAGCGCCGCAAGATCGACAAGAAGCGCCAGGTCACCGTCGTCGGCGCGCGCGAGAACAACCTCAAGAACGTCACGGTCGACTTCCCGCTCGGCGTGCTCACCGCGGTGACCGGCGTGAGCGGCTCCGGCAAGTCGTCGCTGGTCAACGGCATCCTGTATCAGGTCCTCGCGACCCGTCTCAACGGCGCGCGTCGCGTGGCGGGCAAGCACACCCGCGTCACCGGTCTCGAGAACCTCGACAAGGTGGTGCACGTCGACCAGGCGCCGATCGGCCGCACGCCGCGCTCCAATCCCGCGACGTACACCGGCGTGTTCGACCGCATCCGCACCCTCTTCAGCGAGACGCCCGAGGCGAAGGTGCGCGGCTACCAGCCGGGTCGCTTCAGCTTCAACGTCAAGGGCGGACGCTGCGAGGCCTGCTCGGGTGACGGCACGATCAAGATCGAGATGAACTTCCTGCCCGACGTGTACGTCGACTGCGAGGTCTGCCACGGCAAGCGGTACAACCGCGACACGCTCGCGGTGCACTACAAGGGCAAGAACATCGCCGAGGTGCTCGAGATGCCGATCGCCGAGGCGGCGGAGTTCTTCGAGCCGATCCAGGCGATCCACCGCTACCTCAAGACGCTCGTCGACGTCGGCCTCGGGTACGTGCGGCTCGGCCAGTCCGCCACGACGCTGTCGGGCGGTGAGGCGCAGCGTGTGAAGCTCGCCACCGAGCTGCAGCGCCGCACCAACGGCCGGTCGATCTATGTGCTCGACGAGCCGACGACGGGCCTGCACTTCGAGGATGTGCGCAAGCTCCTGGAGGTGCTGAACGGTCTCGTCGACAAGGGCAACACCGTCATCGTGATCGAGCACAACCTCGACGTGATCAAGTCCTCGGACTGGGTGATCGACCTCGGACCCGAGGGCGGCGCCGGCGGCGGCGAGGTCATCGCGACCGGGACTCCCGAGCAGGTGGCACGCGTCGAGGACAGCCACACCGGAATGTTCCTCGCCGAGGTGCTGGGAGTGAGCGCGCCTGCGGAGCTCGTCGGGGCCCGCAAGGCCGGCTGAGCGGCATGGCGCGTTCCGCTCCCACGGTCCCGTACAAGCCGAATCCGGGCGAGATCCCCACCAATCCCGGGGTCTACCGGTTCCGCGATCGCGACGGGCGCGTGCTGTACGTCGGCAAGGCGAAGAACCTCCGCGCTCGCCTGTCGAACTACTTCGCTCCGCTGCACACGCTCCACGAGCGCACCCGCCGCATGGTGACGACCGCGGCGTCGGTGGAGTGGACCGTCGTCGCGACCGACGTCGACTCGCTGCAACTCGAGTACCAGTGGATCAAGGAGTTCGATCCGCCGTTCAACGTCCGCTACAAGGACGACAAGTCCTACCCGTTCATGGCGATCACGCTCGCGGACGAGGCGCCGCGGGTGATCGTGACCCGCAACCGCCGCATTCCCGGCGCGAAGTACTTCGGTCCGTACCCGAAGGTGTGGGCGGTGCACGACACGATCGACCTGATGATCAAGGTCTTCCCGATCCGCACCTGCAGCGACGCGTCGTACAAGAAGGCCATGGCCACAGGCCGCCCGTGCTTTCCGGGCCAGATCGGGCGCTGCGGAGGGCCCTGCTCGATGAAGGTGACGATCGAGGAGCACCGCGCGATCGTCGACGACTTCATCGCCTTCATGTCGGGTGGCGATCAGCGCTTCACGAAACAGCTGACGGCGCGCATGCGCGAGGCCGCGGCGGCGATGGACTACGAGGCAGCCGCGGTGTACCGCGACCGCCTGCACTCGATCGACGCGGTGCTGAACAAGAGCGCGCTCGTGCTCGCACCTGACACCGACGCCGACCTGTTCGGCATCGCCGAGGACGAGCTCGCCGCCACGGTGCAGCATTTCGTGATCCGCGGCGGCCGCGTGCGCGGTGTGCGCGCCACGACGATCGAGAAGGAGATCGACATCTCCGACGGCGATCTCGTCGATCAGGTGATCCAGCGCACGTACGGCAACGCCGCGGGCGCCGACATCCCGAAGCAGGTGCTGGTGCCGTCGATGCCGGAGGACGCGGCTGACCTCGAGGAGTGGCTGCGGACGCGGCGAGGCAAGAGCGTGACGATCCAGGTCGCGCAGAGGGGCCGCAAGGCCGACCTCATGCGCACCGCCACCCTCAACGCCCAGCAGGCGCTGATGCTCCACAAGACGCGGCGCACCAGCGACTACGTCGCCCGCAGCCAGGCGCTCACCGACCTCCAGGAGGCGCTCGACCTCGCCGAGGCGCCCTTGCGCATCGAGTGCTTCGACGTGTCGCATCTGAGCGGCACCAACGTCGTGGCGTCGATGGTCGTCTTCGAGGACGGACTGCCCCGCAAGGACCAGTACCGCTCGTTCGGCGTGCCCGAGACCACCGACGACACCGACTCGCTCTACCAGGTGCTCACGCGCCGGCTCGCGTATCTCGACCGCCCGGAGGAGAACGAGACGGCGGCCGTGCCCGACGTGACCTCCGACGAGACCGTCGTCACCGAGCGGCGGCGTCCGCGCTTCGCCTACCGCCCGCAGTTGCTGGTGGTCGACGGCGGCAAGCCCCAGGTCGAGGCGGCAGCCCGGGCGCTCCGCGACGCCGGCCACGAGGAGATCGCCCTGTGCGGCATCGCCAAGCGGCTGGAGGAGGTCTGGCTGCCGGGCGAGGAGTACCCGGTCATCCTGCCCCGCACCTCGGAGGCCCTGTACCTGCTGCAGCGCCTGCGCGACGAGGCGCATCGCTTCGCGATCACCCACCAGCGCAAGCGGCGGCGCCGCGACATCCAGAGCGTGCTGGCCGAGATTCCGGGCCTCGGCGAAGCCCGCATCAAAGCGCTGCTGCGGCACTTCGGTTCGGTCGCGGCGCTGCGCAAGGCGACTCCCGAAGAGATCGCGGAGCTGCCGGGCGTCGGGCCGAAGCTCGCGGCGGCGATTCACGCCCACCTGACGGAGCCGGCTCCTGTCACCAGTGGGTAGGCTGGCCCGACGGGGGTGGTCATGGGCGAGGCGACGCGTCACGACGTCGGAGAAATGCTGATCGTCACGGGGATGTCGGGGGCAGGGCGATCGACCGCGGCGAACTCGCTGGAGGACCTCGACTGGTACGTGGTCGACAATCTGCCGCCGCAGATGCTCAAGCCGCTGCTCGACCTGACGGAGCTTGCCGGGGGAGTGCTGCCCCGGGTCGCCGTCGTGGTCGACGTGCGCGGGCGCGACCTGTTCTCCGATCTTCCCGCTGCGATGCGGGCGCTCCGCGACCGCCGGCAGATCCGGGTCATGTTCCTCGATGCCTCGGACGAGGTGCTCGTCCGCCGGTTCGAAGCGGTGCGGCGCCCTCACCCGCTGCAAGGCGGCGGGACCATCCTCGACGGCATCCGTCGCGAGCGTGCGCGCCTCGCCGCCGTCCGCGAGGGCGCCGACATCATCATCGACACGTCGTCGTACAACATCCACCAGCTGGCGACGAAGGTCGCCGACCTGTTCACCGAGGAAGGGTCGGCGCGGCACACGCTCACGCTGCAGAGCTTCGGCTTCAAGTACGGCCTGCCCCCGGACGCCGATCTCGTGGCCGACATGCGGTTCCTGCCGAACCCGTTCTGGGACGAGAAGCTGCGGCCGTTCACGGGCGAGGACGCGGAGGTGCGGGACTACGTGCTCGCACAGGAGGGGGCCGCCGACTTCCTCGACGCGTACAGCGCGGCACTGCGACCCGTGCTCGAGGGGTACCAGCGCGAGAACAAGAGCCACTCGGTCGTCGCCGTCGGATGCACCGGTGGCAAACATCGGTCGGTGGTGATGGTGCGCGAGCTCGCTGAGCGCCTCGCCGCGGTGCCCGGCGTGGCCGTTCGTGTCACGCATCGCGATCTCGGGCGGGAGTGATGCGGCCACCGGCCGGACCGGCCGGTAGGGTGGAGGGTCGTTCCCGAAAGACCCGCGAAGGAGTCCCGTGTCGCTGACCGCTGACGTGAAGGCCGAGCTGATCACCGTGCGAGACCCGCGCCCCACCGCGCGGGTCGCCGAGCTCACGTCGCTGCTGCGATTCTCGGGAGGCCTGCACTCGATCGCGAACCGCGTCGCGGTCGAGGCCGAACTGGACTCCGACGTCCTGGCCCGGCGCACCGCCCGCGACCTCGTCGAGCTGTACGGCGTGCGGCCCGAGCTCGTGCACGTCCAGGGCTCGGGTGCCCGCACCGGCAGCCACTACGCCGTGCGCGTCATCGAAGGCGGCGAGACGCTCGCCCGCCAGACCGGCCTGCTCGACCAGCGGCGGCGACCCGTCCGCGGGCTTCCCAACAAGCTCACCACCGGCTCGCGCGGGGATCTCGCCGCGATCTGGCGGGGCGCATTCCTCGCGGCCGGCACGCTCACCGACCCCGGCCGCTCCGCCGCCCTGGAGATCACCTGCCCGTCGTCCGAGGCCGCGATGGCGCTCGTGGGCGCGGCCCACCGCCTCGGCATCGCAGGCAAGGCCCGCGAGGTGCGCGGCATCCCGCGGGTCGTCGTGCGCGAGGGAGAGGCGATCCGTGCCGCCCTCGCCGCGATGGGCGCCATGCGCGCCGCGGCCGACTGGGACCAGATGCGTCAGCGCCGCGAGGTGCGGGCGGGCGTCAACCGGCTCGTGAACTTCGACGACGCCAACCTTCGTCGCTCGGCGCAGGCCGCCGTGGCCGCCTGCGCGCGCGTCGAGCGCGCCCTCGCCATCCTCGGCGACGAGGTGCCCGAGCACCTCCGCCAGGCCGGCGATCTGCGCCTCGCGCACCGCGACGCGAGCCTGGACGAGCTGGGACACCACGCTGATCCGCCGCTGACGAAGGATGCCGTGGCCGGCCGCATCCGCCGGCTCCTCGCGATGGCCGACAAGAAGGCCGAGATCGAGGGCCTGCCCGGCACGGAGTCGGCCGTGCCCGCCGGCATCGAGGACTGATACCGCGCGATCCGCGGGGACCGTGTTCCACACGTCACAGTGGGAAGCAACCCCGTCGCCCAGGCGTTGCCGCTCAGTAGGATGATTCCGTCACCCTCGCAGCGCCGGGGACTTCGGCGCGCGCCGACAGGAAGAAGAGAACATGGCGAAGTACACCTTGCCCGACCTCCCTTACGACTACGCCGCCCTCGACCCGCACATCAGCGGCAAGATCATGGAGCTGCACCACAGCAAGCACCACCAGGCGTACGTCACCGGCGCGAACACCGCGCTGGAGCAGCTGGCCGAGGCGCGTGAGTCCGGCAACCTGGCGAACGTGAACAAGCTCGAGAAGGACCTCGCGTTCAACCTCGGCGGGCACGTCAACCACTCGATCTTCTGGACCAACCTGTCGCCCGAGGGCGGCGGAGAGCCCGAGGGCGAGCTGCGCGCCGCGATCGACGAGTTCTTCGGCGGCTTCGACAAGTTCCAGGCGCACTTCACCGCCGCCGCGACCGGCATCCAGGGCTCCGGCTGGGCCGTCCTCAGCTGGGACCCGATCGGCGAGCAGCTCATCATCCAGCAGCTGTTCGACCAGCAGAGCAACACCGCGCAGGGCACGATCCCGGTGTTCCAGCTCGACATGTGGGAGCACGCCTTCTACCTGGACTACCTCAACGTCAAGGCTGACTACGTCAAGGCTGTCTGGAACATCGCGAACTGGCAGAACGTGGCCCAGCGTCTCGACGCCGCCCGTCAGAAGACCTCGGGCCTGCTGGTACTGTCCTAATAGGCGCGGCCGTCCCGGCGGGACTGCCCGCCGGGACGCCGTTGTCCTCGTTCGCATCGCACCAACCGCGCACTCGCGCACGACACATCTCAGGAGAAACTCCGTGACTGTCAAGATCGGCATCAACGGCTTCGGCCGCATCGGACGCAACTACCTCCGCGCGGCTCTCGCGCAGGGTGCGGACCTCGAAATCGTGGCGGTGAACGACCTCACCGACAACAAGACGCTCGCCCACCTGCTGAAGTACGACTCGGTCGGCGGCCCGCTGAGCGAGTCCGTCTCGTACGACGGCGACTCGATCACCGTCGGCGGCAAGGCCATCAAGGTCTTCGAAGAGCGCGACCCCGCGAACCTGCCCTGGGGCGAGCTCGGCGTCGACATCGTCATCGAGTCGACGGGACGCTTCACCAAGGCCGACGACGCCAAGAAGCACATCGCCGGCGGCGCCAAGAAGGTCCTCATCTCCGCTCCTGCGACCGGCGACGACGTCACCATCGTCATGGGCGTCAACGAGGGCGAGTACGACCCCGAGAACCACGTGATCATCTCGAACGCGTCGTGCACCACGAACTGCCTCGCGCCCCTGGCGAAGGTCTTCAACGACGCGTTCGGCATCGAGCGCGGCTTCATGATGACCGCTCACGCGTACACGGCCGACCAGAACCTGCAGGACGGACCCCACAGCGATCTGCGCCGTGCCCGCGCCGCCGCGATCAACATCGTGCCCGCGTCGACCGGTGCGGCCAAGGCCATCGGCCACGTGCTGCCCGAGCTGAACGGCAAGCTGAGCGGCTCCTCCTACCGCGTGCCGGTGCCGACGGGCTCGATCGTCGACCTGACGATCGTCACGCCGACCGAGGGTCTCACGGTCGAGCAGGTCAACGAGGCGTACAAGGCGGCTGCCGCCGAGGGCCGCCTCGCCGGGTACCTCGAGTACACCGAGGACCCGATCGTCTCCAGCGACATCCAGCTGAACCCGCACTCGTCGATCTTCGACTCGGAGCTGACGAACGTCAGCGGCAACCTGGTCAAGGTGTCGGCCTGGTACGACAACGAGTGGGGCTACTCCAACCGTCTCGTCGACCTCACCGAGTACGTGGCCGAGCGCCTCTAAGCGATCTCCCATGGCTCTGCGCACCCTCGATTCGCTGGGTTCGCTCGCAGGCAAGCGCGTCATCGTCCGCTGTGACCTCAACGTTCCCCTCAAGGACGCGGTCATTGCGGACGATGGCCGTGTGCGGGCATCCCTTCCCACGCTCAACGCCCTGATCAATCAGGGCGCACGGCTCGTCGTCTGCTCGCACCTCGGCCGCCCCGAGGGCGCGCCGGACGCGAAGTACAGCCTCGCCCCGGTCGCACAGCGGCTGGCGGAGCTGCTCGGCAAGCCCGTCGCGTTCGCCCGCGACACCGTCGGCGAGTCCGCCCACGAGGCCGTCGCGGCGCTCGAGGACGGCGACGTCGCGGTCATCGAGAACCTCCGGTTCAACCCGGGTGAGACCGCGAAGGACGAGGGGGAGCGCCGCGCCTTCGCCGAACAGCTCGCCGGCCTCGGTGACGCACTCGTCTCGGACGGCTTCGGCGTGGTCCACCGCAAGCAGGCCTCGGTGTACGACCTCGCCGAGATCCTGCCGTCCGCGGCCGGTCTGCTGATCGCCACCGAGCTCGACGTCCTCGATCGCCTCACCGAGAATCCCGAGCGGCCCTACACGGTCGTCCTCGGCGGCTCGAAGGTCAGCGACAAGCTGGGCGTCATCTCGCATCTGCTTCCCCGCGTGGACCGGCTGCTCATCGGCGGCGGAATGCTCTTCACGTTCCTCGCCGCCCAGGGGCACAAGGTCGGCTCGAGCCTGCTCGAGGCAGACCAGCTCGACACCGTGCGCGAGTACATGCGGCGCGCCGAGGAGTCGGGCGTGGAGCTCGTGCTGCCGACCGACGTCGTGGTGGCCTCGAAGTTCGGCGCCGACGCGGAGCACGTGGTGACGCGCGCCGATCAGATCGAAGAGACGCCGTTCGGGGCATCCGGTCTGGGACTCGACATCGGCCCCGACACCGCGGCGCGCTTCGCGGACCTCGTCCGCGGGTCGAAGACGGTCTTCTGGAACGGCCCGATGGGCGTCTTCGAGCTCGCGCCGTTCGCGGCAGGCACCAAGGCTGTCGCGCAGGCGCTCACCGAGGTCGACGGCCTTTCGGTCGTCGGCGGGGGAGACTCCGCCGCGGCGGTCCGCCAGCTCGGGTTCACCGACGACGCCTTCGGTCACATCTCGACCGGCGGCGGCGCCAGCCTCGAGTTCCTCGAGGGCAAGAAGCTCCCCGGACTGGAGGTCCTCGGATGGCAGTAGACAGCGCTGGTTCAACGGCTGCTGCGCAGACCAGGCGCACCCCGCTCATCGCCGGCAACTGGAAGATGAACCTCGACCATCTGCAGGCGGTCGCGTTCGTCCAGAAGCTGCATTGGACACTCAAGGATGCGAAGCACGAGGACGGCTCGGTCGAGGTGGCGGTCTTCCCGCCGTTCACCGACATCCGCACCGTGCAGACCCTCCTCGACGCCGACAAGATCCCGTTCGCCCTGGGCGCGCAGGACATCTCGTCGCACGACTCCGGCGCCTACACGGGCGAGGTCTCCGGCGCCTTCCTCG
The DNA here is from genome assembly GCF_010634885.1 of Microbacterium sp. B35-04. NCBI lineage: Bacteria > Bacillati > Actinomycetota > Actinomycetes > Micrococcales > Microbacteriaceae > Microbacterium > Microbacterium sp. B35-04. Next base: position 85,871 of record NZ_MWLP01000030.1, read on the forward strand.
CGAAGCTCGACAACCGCTACGTGATCATCGGCCACTCCGAGCGCCGCGAGTACCACCACGAGGGCGACGACCTCGTCGCCGCGAAGGTGCAGGCAGCACTGAAGCACGGACTGGTCCCCGTGATCTGCGTGGGCGAGACGGCGGACGACCTCGAGAAGCACGGCGCCAGCGCCGTGCCGGTGGGCCAGCTCCAGATCGCACTCGAAGGCGTGAAGCCGGATGCCGACATCGTGGTGGCCTACGAGCCCGTGTGGGCGATCGGCTCCGGCCAGGCCGCGACGCCCGAGCAGGCGCAGGAGGTCTGTGCGAAGCTCCGCGAGGTCATCGCCGAGAAGCTCGGACCGGATGCAGCGGCCCGCACCCGCGTGCTCTACGGCGGGTCGGTGAAGGCCGCGAACATCGCGAGCTTCATGCGCGAGCCCGATGTGGACGGTGCGCTGGTGGGCGGCGCGAGCCTCGTCGTCGACGAGTTCGCGGCGATCATCCGCTACCAGAAGCACGTCGGCGTCTGACGCCGTTGCCGGCCGGCGGCGGGGGATTCCTCACCGCCGGCCGGCGTACACGTATACTTGACCCTTGTGCGACCGGCGCCCGATCGCAGCGAAAGGCTTCAACGACTGTGCAGATCCTCGAGTTCGTCCTGCAGGTGCTCCTCGGCATCACGAGTCTCCTGCTGACCCTCCTCATCCTGCTCCACAAGGGCCGCGGTGGCGGCCTCTCCGACATGTTCGGCGGCGGCATGACGTCCGCTCTCGGCTCGTCGGGCCTGGCAGAGCGCAACCTCAACCGCTTCACCGTGGTGCTCTCGCTGGTGTGGTTCGCGTCCATCGTGGCGCTCGGCCTGATCACGAAGTTCCAGGCCATCTGATGGCTACCGGAGGCAACGCGATCCGCGGCACCCGTGTCGGTGCCGGTCCGATGGGCGAGCAGGATCATGGCTACCACGCCGAGCGCGTGGCGATCTCGTACTGGGACGCCCTGGGCAACGAGACGGTCCGCTACTTCGCGGCGGGCATCCCCGAAGAGGAGATCCCCGAGACGATCGACTCGCCGCACTCCGGCCTGCCGGCCGGCCGCGACAAGGAGAATCCTCCCGCTGTCGCCAAGACCGAGCCGTACAAGACCCACCTCGCGTACGTGAAGGAGCGCCGCACCGAAGAGGAAGCCGAGACGCTCCTCGACGACGCGCTGCAGCAGCTGCGCGACAGGCGCGGTCAGGGCTGACGAGCAGGGCTGACGAGCAGGGCTGACGAGCCCAGACAGACAGATGAGAAGAGCGGATGCCGAGGCATCCGCTCTTCTTCGTCTGCGGGTATCAGTACTCGCGGTCGATGAGCTCCGGCGGCACCTGGGAGGCGGCGGCCTGGTCGACGAAGAACGTCGTGCGCTTGCGGCCCTTCGCGCCGGCGGCGGGGACGCTCGCGTAGCTGGCACCGGCCAGGGCGAGTCCGAGCGCAGCCGCCTTGTCGGTGCCTGACAGCACGAGCCACACCCGCTTGGAGCTGTTGATGACGGGACGGGTCATCGTGATCCGCTCCGGCGGAGGCTTGGGGGAGTCGCGCACCGCGACCACCGAGCGATCCGTGATCTGGATCTCGGCGCGGTCGGGGAACAGCGACGCGATGTGCCCATCCGGACCGACTCCGAGAAAGCAGACGTCGAACGAGGGCCACGCGCCTTCGGCGCCGGGGAAGCGGGCGAGCTCCTCGGCGTATGCGGTGGCGGCGGCATCCAGATCCACGCCGTCATCGGTGCTGAGCATGGCGTGGATGTTCTCCGCCGGGATGTCCAGACCGTCCAGGAACGCTTCACGCGCCTGGCGGTCGTTGCGCTCGGCGTCGGCGCGGGGGACGAAACGCTCGTCGCTCCACCAGAAGTGGACGCGCGACCAGTCGATGCGGGCCGCACGCGGGTTGCGTCCTGCTGCGGCGAGCACGGCCGCACCCATCACCCCGCCCGTCAGGGAGATGTGGGCGAGCTTGCCCTCGTCGACGCGCTTGGCGACCCGGCTCAGGAAGCGCGGAACGACGGAATCGACGAGCGCAGCGGGATCGGAACTGATGATGACACGTTTCTCGGCCCAGCCCTCAGGCATCCGTCTTCGTCCTGTCCGTCACCCGCGCACCGTCCATCAGGCCTGCGTCCCCTTCGTCGCCGGAGGGTTGAGCAGCTGCCAGCCCTCGGTGATCACTCGACCATACAGGACGTCCGGATCGAGCCGACGGAGCTCCTCGGCGAGGCACTCGCGCAGTGTCCGGCGCGGGAACGCCAGGTCGTGCGTGGGCTGCCCCGGCTGAGTGAGGATCGCCACACCGGGCGTCGGGCGCTCCAGGAGCACCTCGCCGCTCGGGCGCACCAGCGCGACGGACTTGATGCCGTGCGGCCACTCCTCGGCGTCGAGATACGCCCAGTCGACAGGAACGTCGAGGGTGAGGCGCAGCCAGGCCGCGAGGAGCGCGGTCGAGGGCGAGTCTGCCGCGCCACGCACCCGCACGCCGACGACCGGCTCGTACGGCGGCTGGTCCAGGATCGCGGCCAGCTGCTCGCGCCAGCGCGTCAACCGCGTCCACGCGAGGTCGGTGTCGCCGGGGGCGTACTGCTCGCCGAGGTCCGCGACCCAGGCCGACGGGTCGGACTTGGTCGCAGCATCCGTGATCCGGCGCTGCGCGATCCGTCCGATGGAGGTCTTCGAGATGTTGTCGGGTGTGCGGTTCGGCCACCAGACCACGACGGGTGCGTCGGGGAGCAGGAGCCCCGTCACCAGGCTCTCGAGGTTCGAGTGACCGGCGTCGCCATAGGCCCGCAGCATCACGACCTCGCTGGCGCCGGCGTCGCCGCCGACGCGGATCTGCGCGTCCAGGCGCGGCTCCGCGTCGTAGCCGTCGGGGATCAGCAGCACGATGACCCGCATCGGGTGCTCGCGCGACGCGTCGTTCGCCGCCTCGATGACCTCTTCGACAGCGCCCTCACGGGTGAGGATGACGAGGGTCAGCACGCGGCCGAGCGCGACCGCGCCGCCCTCCTCGCGCACGTTGACGAGCGCACGCGAGATCTTGCTGACAGTGGTGTCGGGAAGATCGACGATCACGGCCGCCTCCAGGTTCGTCCGTCGCGGGCGAGCATCTCGTCCGCGGATTCCGGGCCCCACGACCCGGGTGAGTACTGTTCGAGCGGGCCGCCCTGGGCGTCCCAGAACTGTTCGATCGGATCGAGGATCTTCCAGGACAGCTCGACCTCTTCGTGCCGCGGGAACAGCGGCGGGTCGCCGAGCAGCACGTCGAGGATGAGGCGCTCGTAGGCTTCGGGGCTCGCCTCGGTGAACGCGTGCCCGTAGCCGAAGTCCATCGTGACGTCGCGCACCTGGGCACCGGCACCGGGCACCTTCGAGCCGAAGCGGATCGTGACGCCCTCGTCGGGCTGCACACGGATCACCAGGGCGTTCTGACCCTGACCCGACGTCTGGCTGCGCGAGAACAGCAGCTCGGGCGCGCGCTTGAAGACCACAGCGATCTCGGTGACGCGGCGGCCGAGGCGCTTGCCGGTACGGAGGTAGAACGGCACACCCGCCCAGCGGCGGGTGTTCACCTCGAGGGTGACGGCGGCGTACGTCTCGGTCGTCGAGCGAGGGTTCATGCCGTCCTCCTCGAGGAAGCCGAGCACCTTCTCGCCGCCCTGCCAGCCGCCCGCGTACTGACCGCGCGCGGTCGAGCGCGCGAGGTCCTCCGGCAGAGTGACGGCGGCGAGCACCTTCTCCTTCTCGGCGCGGAGGTCCTTCGCGTCGAACGAGATGGGCTCCTCCATCGCCGTCAGCGCCATCAGCTGCAGCAGGTGGTTCTGGATCACGTCGCGCGCAGCGCCGACGCCGTCGTAGTAGCCGGCACGGCCGCCCACGCCGATGTCTTCGGCCATCGTGATCTGCACGTGGTCGACGTAGTTGCGGTTCCAGATCGGCTCGTACAGCTCGTTGGCGAAGCGCAGGGCCAGGATGTTCTGGACCGTCTCCTTGCCGAGGTAGTGGTCGATGCGGAAGATCGAATCCGTCGGGAACGCCGAGCGGAGCACGTCGTTCAGCGCCCGTGCCGACTCCTGGTCGTGCCCGAACGGCTTCTCGATCACGACACGCCGCCAGCGGTCCGGCTGGTCGGCGGTGTCGTCGACGAGGCCCGACGACTTCAGCTGCTCGGCCACCAGCGGGAACGCCTTGGGCGGGATCGAGAGGTAGAACGCGTGGTTGCCCATCGTGCCGCGCTCGGTGTCGAGCCGGTTGACGGTCTCTTTCAGGCGTCGGAACGCGTCAGGGTCGTCGAACTCGCCCGACACGAAGCGGATGCCCTGGAGCAGCTGCTGCCATGTCTCGTCGCGGAACTCGGTGCGCGCATGCTGGCGCACCGCGTCGTAGACGACCTGGGCGAAGTCCTGATCCGCCCAATCGCGGCGCGCGAAGCCGACGAGCGCGAACCCGGGAGGCAGCAGACCGCGGTTGGCGAGGTCGTAGACGGCGGGCATGAGCTTCTTGCGGGAGAGGTCTCCCGTGACGCCGAAGATGACGAGCGCGCTCGGACCGGCGATGCGGTTGAGGCGACGGTCTTCGGGGTCGCGCAACGGGTTGTGCCCGCGCGAGATCTCGACGGTCATGTGGGGCTCGAACTCCTACTGGGCCGCTTCGAAGAGCGAGAGCACTTCGATCTGGGGATCGGTGAGGGTCAGGGTCACGACGGGTCGGCCGTGGCCATCGGCGAGAACGGCCGCATCTCCTGCGGCCTGCGCCTGGATGAGCTGGCCGAACGTGAACGGCCGGCCAGGGATCTCGAGGTCGACGTCCGACTGCTCGAGGATCTGCAGGAAGACGCCGTTCGCGGGGCCGCCCTTGTGGTACTGCCCGGTCGAGTGCAGGAACCGCGGTCCCCAGCCGAACGTCGTGGGACGACCGGAGTCGGCGGCGACCAGTTCGCGCAGGCCTGCGAGCTGCGACAGCTCGAGCCGGTTGACGTAGGCGTGGATCGCGACGTAGCCGTCCTCGGGCAGTCGTGCCCACAGCGCGTCGAGCACGCCGGCGACGGTTCCGGATGCCGCGAGTGCCGGTTCCGACACGCGCACCTCGACGCCTTCCACGGCGAACGCGGGGGCGGTGGGTGCGGGGCGCGCGTCGAGGAGGCCGCGCGCAGCGACCTTGGCGGACTCGACATCGGGCTGATCGAAGGGATTGATGCCCAGCATCCGTCCCGCGATCGCCGTGGCGTACTCCCAGACCACCAGCTGCGCGCCGAGCGAGCCGCTGACGAGCAGCTCGCCCTCGTGGTGCTCGAACAGGTGGAACTGCTTCGCCTCGTCGACGAACCGGACGATCTGCAGGTCGGCGGGCTTCGTGTCGACCTCGGGTGAGACCGGCAGCAGGACGACGGGCAGGATGCCGGTGCCCTCCTTGCCGGTCGACTCGGCGACGAGCTGCTCGATCCAGTCCGGCAGACCCACGATGTGCGTGCCGTCGGTGACGAGACCCAGCTTGTCCCTGCGGGGCTGGCCGCCGGCGATCGCGGCCGCGAGCACGAGCGCGGGGTTGTCGGGGCTGTCGATGGACACCTCGAGCAGCGTCGCCTCCGCCTCGTCGAGGAGCTCGGAGATGTCGGCGCCCGCGAGACCCGACGGCACCAGCCCGAAGGCGGTCAGGGCCGAGTAGCGGCCGCCGACCGTCGGGTCGGCGTTGAAGACGGTGTAGCCGTCCGCGCGGGCCTCCTGGTCCAGCGGCGAGCCCGGGTCGGTCACGACGATGATCCGCTCGGCGGGGTCGATGCCGAGGTCGCGGAAGGCGGCCTCGAAGGCGCGCTTGGCGGAATCGGTCTCGACCGTCGATCCCGACTTCGACGAGACGACCAGCGCGGTGCGGGTGAGGTCGCCGGCCTGGGAGTCGCCGTCGATCGCGGCCAGCACTTGGCCGGGAGCCGTGGAGTCCAGGATCACCAGCGGCACACCGGAGGTCTGCGCGATGACCTCGGGAGCGAGCGACGAACCGCCCATGCCCGCGAGCACGATCCGCGTGACGTTCCGCGCGCGCAGCCGCTCGCGGAGAGCCAGGATCTCCGGCACGAGCGGGCGGGCGACGCTGACGGCCTCGACCCAGCCGAGGCGACGCGACGCCTCGTCCTCGGCCGCGGAACCCCACAGCGACGCGTCGCCGCCGGTGATGCCCGACGCCACGAGGCTCGCGACGAGCTCGGGCAGCGTGGCCTCGACGACGGACTTGACGTGTCCGCTCAGATGGATGTCGAAGCTCATCGGGTGGCCTGGAGCGCGTCCTCGAGCGCCGTCTTCACGGTGCCCTGCAGGTCGTGCCAGGAGGCGATGAACTTGTCGACCCCTTCGTCTTCGAGCACCTGGGTCACGTCCGCGAAGTCCACGCCGACCGCGGCGAGGCGGTCGAAGACCTCGTGCGCGGCCGCGTAGGTGCCGGTGACCGCGTCCCCGGCGATCTGGCCGTGGTCGAAGGTCGCCTCGAGCGTCTTCTCGGGCATGGTGTTGACGGTGCCGCGGGCGACGAGCTCGGTCACGTAGAGGGTGTCGGGCAGCGAGGGGTCCTTGACGCCGGTCGAGGCCCAGAGCGGCCGCTGGACGTGGGCGCCGGCATCCGTCAGCGCCTTCGCGCGGTCGGTGGCGAACTCCTGCTCGAACAGCTCGTACGCGAGGCGGGCGTTCGCCACGCCGGCGAGCGACTTGAGCGCCGTGGCCTCCTCGGTGCCGACGGCGACGAGCCGCTTGTCGACCTCGGTGTCCACGCGCGAGACGAAGAACGACGCCACCGAGTGGATCTTCGAGATGTCGTGGCCGTTCGCCTGGGCCTGCTCGAGCCCCGACAGGTAGGCGTCGATGACCTCGGAGTAGCGCTCCAGGCTGAAGATCAGCGTGACATTGACCGAGATGCCCTCGGCCAGCACCGCGGTGATGGCCGGCAGTCCGGCCTTCGTCGCGGGGATCTTGATGTGCACGTTGGGGCGGTCGACCTTCGCCCACAGCTCCTTGGCCTGCGCGATCGTCGCGTCGGTGTCGTGGGCCAGGTCGGGGGAGACCTCGATCGACACGCGACCGTCGATGCCGTCGGTCGCGTCGTAGACCGGGCGGAAGATGTCCGCCGCGTCGCGCACGTCGTCGGTGGTCGCGGCGAAGATCGCATCGTCGACCGACGCGCCGGCCGCGGCGAGCACCGAGATCTGCACGGCGTACGCGTGGCCGCCGCCGCCGATGGCGCCCTGGAAGATCGTCGGGTTCGTCGTGACGCCGCTGACGTTGCGCGTCGAGATGAGCTCGGTCAGATTGCCCGACGTGATGCGCTCGCGCGACAGGTCGTCGAGCCAGATGCTCACGCCCTCGGCGACCAGCTTCTCAGTGGGGGTGCTCATGCTGCCTTCTCCTCGTGCTTACTCTGCCGACGAAGCGGCCGCGATGGTGGCGCGGGCGGCTTCGACGACGGCGTCGGCGGTGATGCCGAACTTCTGGAACAGGGTCTTGTAATCGGCCGACGCACCGAAGTGGTCGATCGCGACGGAGCGGCCGGCGTCGCCGACGATGCCGCGCCAGGCGAGCGCCGAGCCGGCCTCGACCGACACGCGCGCCTTCACCGCGGTGGGGAGGACCTTCTCGCGGTAGGCGGCATCCTGCTCGTCGAACCACTCCAGCGACGGCGCCGACACCACGCGGGCGTTCACGCCCTCGGCGGCCAGCGTCTCGCGGGCGGAGACGGCGAGCTGCACCTCGGAGCCCGTCGCGATGAGGATCACGTCGGGCGTGCCGCCCGGCGCCTCGGCGAGGACGTACGCGCCCTTCGCGACGCCGTCCGTCGACGCGAAGACGTCACCGTCAGCCTCGGCCGTGCCCCGCTCGAACACCGGGATGTTCTGACGGGTGAGCGCGATGCCCACAGGTCCCCCCTGCCGACGCACGATCTCGAGCCATGCGGCCGAGGTCTCGTTCGCATCGGCCGGGCGCACGACGGTGAAGTTCGGGATGGCGCGCAGCGTGGCGAGCTGCTCGACCGGCTGGTGGGTGGGCCCGTCCTCGCCGAGCGCGACCGAGTCGTGCGTCCACACGAAGATCGACGGGATGTCCATCAGCGCGGCGAGTCGCACCGAGGGGCGCATGTAGTCGCTGAAGATCAGGAACGTGCCGCCGAACGGGCGGGTCGGGCCGTGCAGCTTGATGCCGTTGACGATCGCGCCCATCGCGTGCTCGCGGATGCCGAAGTGCAGCACGCGGCCGTAAGGGTCGCCCGACCACTCGTGGGTCGACCACTCGGCCGGAATGAACGACTTCGCGTCCTTGATCGTCGTGAGGTTCGACTCGGCGAGGTCGGCGGAGCCGCCCCACAGCTCCGGCAGCTCGGCGGCGAGGGCGTTGATCACGATGCCCGACGCGGCGCGCGTGGAGACGTCCTTGCCGGCCTCGAACGAGGGGAGAGCGGATGCCACATCATCGGGCAGGTCGCCGGCCTCGAGGCGGTCGAACAGCGCCTTGCGCTCGGGGTTCGCGGCCGCCCAGGCGTCGAACGACTCCTGCCAGACCGCGCGCTCCTCGGCGGCGCGGTCCTTCAGCGAGCGGGTGTGAGCCAGGATGTCGTCGGCGACGACGAAGGACTGCTCGGGGTCGAAGCCGAGCACCTTCTTCGTCGCGGCGAGCTCGTCGCCGCCCAGCGCAGAGCCGTGGATCTTGCCGGTGTTCTGCTTGCCGGGCGACGGCCAGCCGATGATGGTGCGGAGGATGATGAGCGACGGCTTGGCCGTCTCGCCCTGCGCCGCCTCGAGCGCGGCGAACAGCTCGGCGACATCCTCGACGTACTCGCCCGACTTCTTCCAGTCGACGACCTGCACCTGCCAGCCGTAGGCCTCGTAGCGCTTCGCGACGTCCTCGGTGAAGGCGACGTTGGTGTCGTCCTCGATCGAGATCTGGTTCGAGTCGTAGATCGCGATGAGGTTGCCGAGAGCCTGGTGACCGGCGAGCGACGAGGCCTCGGAGGTGATGCCCTCCTGCAGGTCGCCGTCGCCGGCGATCACGTAGATGTGGTGGTCGAAGGGCGACGTGCCGGCGGCGGCGTCCGGATCGAACAGGCCGCGCTCGTAGCGGGCGGCGTACGCGAAGCCGACGGCCGACGCCAGGCCCTGGCCGAGCGGGCCGGTCGTGATCTCGACGCCCTTGGTGTGCCCGTACTCCGGGTGGCCGGGCGTGAGCGAGCCCCAGGTGCGCAGCGCCTTCAGGTCGTCGAGCTCGAGCCCGAACCCGCCCAGGTAGAGCTGCACGTACTGGGTGAGCGAGGAGTGCCCGGCCGACAGGATGAACCGGTCGCGACCGACCCAGTGGGTGTCGGCGGGATCGTGCCGCAGCACGCGCTGGTAGAGCAGGTACGCCGCCGGCGCCAGGCTCATCGCGGTGCCGGGGTGGCCGTTGCCGACCTTCTCCACGGCGTCCGCAGCCAGGACGCGGGCAGTGTCCACCGCGCGCCGATCGATCTCATCCCAACGCAGTTCCGACACCGGGCCGCCTTTCTCGAGGAGGTGCGCCCAGAATGTGGCCGGATCGCGGCCCTTGTCCGGATGGAGAAGGGGGAATCGGCGACGGGCGCGCGTGTTTCTCAGCATAGCGAAGGGGTGGGCCACCGAGGCCATGCGAGATCTGTATGTGACGCAGTCTTGCGAAGGCCCCGACGCCGTCGATGACATCCCGGTGTCGCGGGGGTCACGTTCTGCTCACCACGGGCGGCGTGGCGATGTGATGCACCGGGGGAGCGGCGGAGGCGGCCCCGGCGCAGGGCGCGACACGCCGATGCCCTAGACTTGGGGCGAATCTGCAGGCGGCGATTGCGGGGGTCATGGACAGCACGAAGACGGCCGGGGCTGCGGCCGTCCCCACCTCTGTGGGGACCGTCGACACACCCCGCCGGCCCCGGCAGGGCTTCGGTCGCACCGTCCGCGCCTATGTCGCGCTGATGAAGCCGCGCGTGCTCGAGCTGCTGCTCGTCACGACTGTGCCGGTGATGATCCTGGCGCAGGGCGGCTTCCCGGACGTCTGGCTCGTCGTGGCGACCGTCATCGGCGGCACGGCCAGCGCCGGCTCAGCCGCCGCGTTCAACATGTACCTCGACCGCGACATCGACGCGCATATGCAGCGCACGGTGAACCGGCCCCTCGTGACCGGTGAGGTGTCGCCCCGGGGCGCGCTGATCTTCGCGTGGTCGCTCGCGGTGTTCTCGACGGTGTGGCTCTGGCTCACCACGAACTGGCTGGCAGCGACGCTGTCGGCCGTCGCGATCTTCTTCTACGTCGTGATCTACACGATGATCCTCAAGCGCCGTACCGAGCAGAACATCGTGTGGGGCGGCATCGCCGGCTGCTTCCCCGTGGTCATCGGCTGGACGGCCGTGACGGGTTCGCTGGCGTGGCCCCCCGTCATCCTGTTCGCTCTCGTGTTCCTCTGGACGCCGCCGCACTACTGGCCGCTGTCGATGAAGTACAAGGACCAGTACGAAGGCGTCCAGGTGCCGATGCTCGGCGCGACCCGCGGGGGTTCGCAGGTCGGCCTGCAGGTCATTCTGTACGCGTGGGCCACCGTGGTGTGCTCGCTGCTGCTGATCCCCGTCGCCGGCATGGGGCTGGTGTACACGGTGTCGGCCGTGGTCTTCGGCGGCTGGTTCATCTACGAGTCGCACGTGCTCTACAACCGGGCGGTGCGAGGGACCGAGCCGCGACCGATGCGCGTGTTCCACGCCTCGATCACGTATCTGACGCTGCTCTTCGTCGCGATCGCGGTCGACCCTCTGCTGCCGTTCTGATCCGGAGCCCTCTGTCGATTGCGGCGGGGGCTCGTTCGTCGGATGGATGAGGGGCACAATGCCTCTCGATGACGAAGGAGGACGACATGGCGCAGTATCTGATCCTGATCTACGGCGACGAGGCGCAGTGGGATGCCCGCAGCGACGACGAGAAGCGGGCTGTGGATGCCGCGCACGGCGCGTTCCGCGAACGCGGAGGCTCGGCGATCGTCGCCTCGGGTGAACTCGAGTCGAGCCGCATGGCGACCACCCTGCGGGCCGGGGGAGAGCGGCCGCTCATGACGGACGGCCCGTTCCTGGAGACGAAGGAGGTCCTGGGCGGGTTCTATGTCGTCGACGTGCCCGACCTGGATGCGGCGCTGGGCCTCGCGGGACTGCTGCACGAGACCACTGAGGGCCACGGCGGCGTGCAGGTGCATCCGCTGGTCGATCACTCCTGAACGATGGTGCCAACGTCTCCTCCATCCAGCGCCGGCGCGCCCGGGGGAGCCCCCGGCCGCGCGGGCCAGGGTGCGTCCCCGATCGTTCCCACCGTGCAGGTCCGTGCCGCCCTCGCCGAAGCGCACCGCGCCGAGTGGGCGGCGGTCGTCGCGGCCACGGCGCGGCTGACCGGCGACCTGGACCTCGCCGAGGAGTGCGCGCAGGAGGCGTTCGCCAGGGCCGTCGAGGTGTGGCCGGGGCGCGGCATCCCGGATCGTCCCGGCGCCTGGCTGACGACGGTCGCCGCCAACCGCGCGAGAGACGTGCTGCGGCGGGATGCGGCGCTGCGGCGCCGGCTCCCGCTGCTCGTCCGCGAGGCTCCGACGGACGACGGCGCGTCATGGCATTCAGATGATCGGCTGCGGCTGATCTTCACCTGCTGTCACCCCGCCCTGGCGCGGGAGGCGCAGGTCGCCCTCACGCTGCGGCTCGTGTGCGGCGTGTCGACCGGCGACATCGCGGCGGCCTTCCTCGTGGGGGAATCCGCGATGGCGGCACGCGTGACGCGCGCGAAGCGCAAGATCGCCACGGCGCGCATCCCGTTCCGGGTACCCGACGCGTGGGAGCTGCCGGAGCGGGTGGCAAGGGTGTGCGACGTCCTCTACCTGGTCTTCACGGTCGGGCACGCGCCACCGTCCGGAGACGCCGTCGTGCGCGCGGACCTGGTGGAGGAGGCCATCGTGCTCACCCGCCTGCTGCACGGACTGCTGCCCGCTGATCGCTCGGTGGCGGGCCTGCTCGCCCTCATGCTCCTGATCGACGCCCGGCGCGACACACGCGACGAGCTGCTCGCCGACCAGGATCGCTCGAGGTGGGATCGGGCGCTCATCGACGAGGGGATCGCCCTGCTCTCGACGGCCTCGGCGGGAGCGGTGGACCGCTATGCGATCTCGGCGGCGATCGCCGCCGAGCATGCACAGGCGCCGACGTGGGGCGACACCGACTGGGCGAGGATCGCCGACCTCTACCGGCTGCTCGCGCAGGCCTGGCAGAGCCCCGTCGTCGCGCTCAACAGCGCGGTCGCCGTGGGCATGCGCGACGGGCCGGCGGCCGGGCTCGCCGCGGTCGAGGCCGTGGCTGACGACCCCGCGCTCGCGCACTATCCGTATCTCCCTGCGGCGCGAGCCGCGTTTCTCATGGACCTCGGCCGCTGGGGCGAGGCGGCCGACGCCTACGCCGATGCCGCCCTGCTCGTGGGGAGCGAGGCGGAGCGGCAGCGCCTGCGGGAGCAGGCGGCGAGGGCACGCTCGTCCGTCTGAGGGTGCTGCGGCGGGACCGGACACGTCGAAGCCGCAGGGAGTACGAGACTCCCTGCGGCTTCGAGGTGGTGTCAGCGCGAGGCGACGGGTGCGTCGACCTCTGCGGCGGGCTCCGCCGCGACGGCGGGCTCGGCGTCGGCTGCAGCCGGCTTGGCGCTCTGGGGTGCGGCGTCGGTGGTGACGCCCGCGGTGGTGTCGGCCTCGGCGTCCCAGTCGATGGGCTCGACGACCTCGACCGGCGCGTGCGGGCGCAGCGTCGAGAGGGCGGCGATACCGAGCGAGAGGAGGATGCCGACGATGCCGGCACCGATGAGGATGCCGCCGAGCTGGGCCATCGACTGGCCGACGTACACGTCGACACCGGTCGCGGTGCCGTCGGTCAGCGTCGACGTCATCGACGCGATCTTGTCGGTCGTGATGAACCAGCCGCCGGCGACGGTCGCCAGGGAGACGACGACGAGGCCCCAGAACGGGATGCTGCGGATGAGAGGGGGGCGGGTGGACATGTGTCGATCACTCCTCGGGATACGCGACCCGTGGTGGCCGCGGCATCCCACCCTGGCAAATGAGTCCGTGCGGCGCCAATCGGGTTGCTATGGATCAGCTGTGGACGGCCGCGGCTGCCGGCGCCTTCAGATGCATGACCACGGCGGTCATCGCCGCGACGAGTCCGACGGCGAGCACCATGTGGATGTTCACCAGCACGATCGGCAGACCCGTGCGCGCCTGCCAGAGCCCGACGACGATCTGCACGAGCTCGATCGCGAGGAGGAGCAGCGTCCACAGGCGCAGGCGCAGCGCCGGGGGAGTGCGCCACGAGCCGGCCACGAGCACCAGCGTGAGCGCGAAGGTGATGTACCCCGGCCACGCGTGGATGTGCTGCATCAGCTCGGGGTTGAGCCCGTTGCGCGCGGCGCCGCCGTCGCCCGCGTGCGGGCCGGAGCCTGTCACGAGGATGCCGACCATGACCGTGAGGAGCACGAGGGCCGTCGTGATGTGCGTCACCACCGCGTACCAGCGGGGCACGGCGAGGACGCGCGGACCGGGCTCGGCGTACACGCGCACGACGAGCACGGTCGCCAGCGCAACAAGCAGCACCGAGGCGAAATAGTGCAGGCCCACCACGTAGGGGTTGAGGTTCGTCAGCACCGTGATGCCGCCGATGACCGCCTGCAGCGGCACGTAGAGGCCGATCAGCAGCGAGAGCCAGAAGAGGTCGCGGCGCTCACGTCGCATCCGCACGACGAACAGGAACATGATGATCGCGACCGCGACCAGCACGAAGGTCAGCAGGCGGTTGCCGAACTCGATGAAGCCGTGCACCCCCGAGACTTCGGGGACGGGGACGAAAGAGTCCTCGGTGCAGCGGGGCCAGGTCTCGCAGCCCAGTCCCGAGCCGGTGAGGCGGACGAGCCCGCCGGTGCCGACGATGCCGATCTGCACCACGAGCGTGGCCCATGCGGCCGCGATCACGCGCCGGTCGACCCGATCCGGCAGCCAGCGCCAGATGCGCTGCCCGATTCCGGGGGCGGTCGTCGTGGACTGATGCGCGGACATGCGGGTGGTCGCCTCCTGGCAGAGGCTCCGGATGCCGTGCGAGACGCACGGGGCGCGTCCGCGTCGGGGTGGAACCTGTAGAATCGAGGGGTCGGTGGCGGTGCAGTTCAAGGCGCCGCGCACCACTGACAGTCTAGGCGCGATGATCGGCGCCGCTTGAGAGGGCCCGAGAAGCGGCATCCCCCCTCCGGTATCTCCACCGGAGAACACGGATGCCGGGGCGGATCACACCGCTAGGACCCGGAGGAGAACGTGACGATGTCTGATGTGCTGATCGACCGCCCGGAGCTGGACAGCCTGGGTGTCTACGAGTTCGGGTGGCATGATGCCGACGCCGCGGGTGCCGTGGCGAAGCGCGGCATCGACGAGAGCGTGGTGCGTGGCATCTCGGCGCTCAAGAACGAGCCCGAATGGATGCTGAAGACCCGGCTGAAGGGCTACCAGCTGTTCGGCCGCAAGCCGATGCCGACGTGGGGTGCAGACCTCAGCGACATCGACTTCGACAACATCAAGTACTTCGTGCGCTCCACCGAGAAGCAGGCGCAGTCGTGGGAGGACCTCCCCGAGGACATCCGCAACACGTACGAGAAGCTCGGCATCCCGGAGGCCGAGCGTCAGCGCCTGGTGGCCGGCGTCGCCGCCCAGTACGAGTCCGAGGTCGTGTACCACCAGATCCGCGAGGATCTCGAGGCGCAGGGCGTCATCTTCATGGACACCGACACCGCGCTGCGCGAGCACCCCGAGTTCTTCGAGGAGTACTTCGGCACCGTCATCCCGGCCGGTGACAACAAGTTCGCCGCTCTCAACACCGCGGTGTGGTCGGGCGGCTCGTTCGTGTACGTGCCGCCGGGCGTGCACGTCGAGATCCCGCTGCAGGCGTACTTCCGCATCAACACCGAGAACATGGGCCAGTTCGAGCGGACGCTCATCATCGCCGACGAGGGCTCGTACGTGCACTACATCGAGGGCTGCACCGCCCCGATCTACAAGAGCGACTCCCTGCACTCGGCCGTCGTCGAGATCATCGTGAAGAAGAACGCCCGCGTTCGGTACACGACGATCCAGAACTGGTCGAACAACGTCTACAACCTCGTCACCAAGCGCGCCATCGCCCACGAGGGCGCGACGATGGAGTGGATCGACGGCAACATCGGGTCCAAGGTCACGATGAAGTACCCGTCGATCTTCCTGGTCGGCGAGCACGCCAAGGGCGAGACCCTCTCGGTCGCCTTCGCAGGCCCGGGACAGCACCAGGACGCCGGCGCGAAGATGATCCACATGGCGCCCTACACGCAGTCATCGATCGTCTCGAAGTCGATCGCCCGCGGTGGTGGCCGCGCCGGCTACCGCGGCGAGGTCCGTGTGGACGCCAACGCGCACCACTCCGCCAACACGGTCCGCTGCGACGCCCTGCTGGTCGACACCATCTCGCGCTCCGACACGTACCCCGCGATCGACATCCGGGTGGACGACGTGCAGCTCGGCCACGAGGCCACGGTCTCGAAGGTCAGCGAGGAGCAGCTCTTCTACCTGATGAGCCGCGGCATGCCCGAGGACGAAGCCATGGCCATGATCGTGCGCGGCTTCATCGAGCCGATCGCGCGTGAGCTGCCCATGGAGTACGCGCTCGAACTCAACAAGCTCATCGAGATGGGCATGGAAGGATCCGTCGGCTAGATGAGCCCCACCACTGAGGCCCCCACCATTCCCGGCGCGAAGGGCCACACCGACGGTGCCGGCGCGTTCGTGCCGGTTCAGACCCGCTCCGAGCGTCCCTGGTCGTTCGACCCCGCGGACTTCGAGGTGCCCACCGGCCGCGAGGTCAACTGGAAGCACACGCCGATCGCCAAGGTCCAGCCGCTGTTCGCGGACGAGGCCGGGCCCCACGGCATCATCCAGGTCGAGGTGGACGCCCCGGCCGGTCTGGTGCAGGAGCGCCTGACGGTCGGCACCGCGCCCCGCGGCGAGGTCTTCCGTCCCGAGGACCTGCCGAGCGCGATCGCCTGGAGGCAGGAGACCGAGGCGCCGCTGCTGCGCATCCCCGCCGGCGCCGAGTACACCGAGCCGATCGTGGTGTCGCTGACCGGCACCGGTGGCCTGGCGCACGCGCACGTCGTCGTCGAGGCGCAGGCGAACTCGCACGCCACCGTGGTCTTCCGCCACAGCGGCACCGCCCACCACGCGCAGAACGTCGAGATCATCGTGCGCGAGGGCGCACACCTCGAGCTCGTGACCGTGCAGCGGTGGGACGACGACGCCGTGCACGTGGCGTCGCACCAGGCCCGCGTCGAGCGCGACGCGACCCTTCGTCATGTCGTCGTCAGCTTCGGCGGCGGTGTCGTGCGCGTCAACCCGACGGTGGAGCTCGCCGGCACCGGCTCGCGCGCCGAGCTCTACGGCCTCAGCTACGCCGACTCGGGTCAGCACCTCGAGAGCCAGGTGTACCTGCACCACAAGGGCGCCGAGACCTCCGGCGACGTGCTCTACAAGAGCGCGCTGCAGGGCGCGGCGGCGCGCACCGTGTGGATCGGCGACGTCCTCATCGGATCGGATGCCGTGGGCACCGACTCGTACGAGGCCAACCGCAACCTCGTCCTGACCGAAGGCGCGCGTGCCGAGTCGATCCCGAACCTCGAGATCGAGACCGGCGACATCCGCGGCGCAGGCCACGCGAGCGCCACCGGGCGCTTCGACGACGAGCAGCTGTTCTACCTGCAGGCGCGCGGCATCGCCGAGGACGAGGCACGACGCCTCGTCGTGCTCGGCTTCCTCGCCGAGATCGTGCAGAAGATCGGTGTCGCAGACCTCGAGGCGGAGCTGTTCGCCGCGATCGAGGAAGAACTCGCCAAGGAGGCCGGCCGATGACCGCGCAGCGCGTGTGCGCCCTCAGCGACCTCGTCCAGGACGAGGCCCGCCGGGTCGAGGTGGACGGCGTCGCGATCGCCCTCGTGCTGGACTCCAGCGGCGAGGTGCACGCCATCGGCGACGTCTGCACCCACGGCGACATCTCGCTGTCGGAGGGCTTCGTCGACGGCGAGTCGCTCGAATGCTGGGCCCACGGCTCGGCGTTCTCGCTGCGCACCGGCAAGCCCCTCAATCTCCCCGCGTACGAGCCGGTCCCCGTGTTCGCGGTCACCGTCGACGGCGATGACGTGCTCGTCGACGCGACCGTCACGCTCGAAGTGAACTGAAGAAGGTACTGAAGAATGTCTGTTCTCGAGATCCGCGACCTCCATGTGACGGTCGAGACGGATGCCGGCACCACGCCGATCCTCAACGGTCTGTCGCTCACGATCCGCACGGGTGAGACCCACGCGATCATGGGCCCCAACGGCTCCGGCAAGTCGACGCTCGCCTACACGATCGCCGGTCACCCCAAGTACACCGTCACGAGCGGCACGATCACGCTCGACGGCGAGGACGTCCTGGCGATGTCCGTGGACGAGCGTGCGCGTGCCGGCCTGTTCCTGGCGATGCAGTACCCGGTCGAGATCCCGGGCGTCACCGTCACGAACTTCCTTCGCACCGCGAAGACCGCGATCGACGGCGAGGCGCCCTCGATCCGCACGTGGACCAAGGACGTCAAGGCGTCCATGAAGAACCTGCGCATGGACCCCAAGTTCGCTCAGCGCAACGTCAACGAGGGCTTCTCGGGCGGCGAGAAGAAGCGCCACGAGATCCTCCAGCTCGAGCTGCTGCGTCCGCAGATCGCCGTGCTCGACGAGACCGACTCGGGTCTCGACGTCGACGCGCTGAAGATCGTGTCGGAGGGCGTGAACCGCGCCAAGGCCGACAACGACCTCGGGGTGCTGCTCATCACGCACTACACCCGCATCCTGCGCTACATCCACCCCGACTTCGTGCACGTCATGGTGCAGGGGCGCATCGTCGAGGAGGGCGGCCCCGAGCTGGCCGACCGCCTCGAGGACGAGGGCTACGACCGCTTCCTGCCCGCGGGCGAAGAAGAGCCGGCCGGGGCCCCCGTCGCCGGCGAAGCGTAGGATCGACCTATGACGGCGACCCTCACTTCCGAGAAGTACGACGAGGTGACCGAGGCTCTCAAGGACGTCATGGACCCGGAGCTCGGGATCAACGTCGTCGACCTCGGCCTCATCTACGACCTCGCCTGGGACGACGAGAACGACGCGCTGGTCATCCACATGACCCTCACGTCGGCCGGCTGCCCGCTCACCGACGTGCTCGAGGAGCAGACCGCGCAGGCGCTGGACGACGTCGTCGAACGGTTCCGCATCAACTGGGTGTGGATGCCGCCGTGGGGCCCGGAGCGCATCACCGACGACGGGCGCGACATGATGCGCGCGCTCGGCTTCGCGATCTGACGCACAGCGACATCTACTCCTCGAGGTAGCGCCGCCCGGTCAGCGCCATGGACGCGTTCCACAGCGCGACGGCTGCACGCGCGTCGGTGGCCACCGGGGCGAACGGCACGCCCGCGACGTCAGGCCGGGTCCTCGAACCGACCGGGCCCCAGAACAGGTCAGGCGTCACGTTCGCGGCCGTGGCGGCGGCGAGGATGGCTGCATCGGCAGGTTCCGGCTCACGGCCGATTGCACGGGCCAGCAGCGCGGTGACGGCGCGGGTCGTCGCTGACGGGTACGTCCCGTGCAGCGGCGTCCTCGCCATGCCGGGGTGGGCGGCGAAGCTGCGGATGCTGCTCTCCGCCCGGCGGAGCCGGCGCTCGAACTCCGCCGCGAACATCGTGTTCGCGAGCTTCGCGCGGATGTATCCGCGCCCGGGCGAGTATCCCGCGGCGTCCCCCAGCCGGTCGAGGTCGAGCGCACCTCGCGTGTAGAGCGCCGAGGAGACCGTCACGACGCGCGGATCCTGGCCCGCTTCGAGCTGATCGAGCAGCTGACCGGTGAGGGCGAAGTGACCGAGGTGGTTGGTGGCGAACTGGCTCTCGACGCCTTCGCGGCTGGTGCGGAAAGGCACGCTGCTGCTCGCGGCGTTCAGCACGAGCAGATCCACCGCTGCGGCGCCGGCGACGCGTCCGAACCCATCGACGGAATCGAGGTCGAACAGATCCAGGCGTGCGATCGTCACCCGGTCATCGGAGAGCCCGAGGTCGTTGAGGAGACGCCGGCGCACCTCAGCGGCGCGCTCGACATCGCGCGCTCCGACGACCACCGTGGCACCCCAGGCGGCGAAGGCGCGCGTCGTGACGAGGCCGAGGCCGCTCGTGCCGCCGGTGACGACGGCTCGACGGCCGCTCAGATCCGGCTGGCTGAGCGGGGCGGTGAGGCGGGTGCGCGAGGGCGATGCGGGGCGTGATGTCGTCGTCATGTCGGCAGGCTAGAGTCTGACATCAGCGTCAGGGTCAAGCCGGGCATCAGGATACGAGGAGGGGTCGTGCAGATCGGAGAGCTGAGCAGTCGGACCGGAGCGAGCGTCCGGTCGCTGCGTTACTACGAACAGCAAGGGCTGCTGACGTCGGACCGATTGCCCAACGGCTACCGCGTGTACCCCGAGAACTCGGTCGCGATGGTGGACACCATTCGCTCCCTCCTCGACATCGGTCTTCCGACCGCGCTGATCGCGGGTGTGCTGCCCTGTACCGTCGGAGAACGCTCGGAAGCGGCATGCCCGGCACTGCTCGAGCAGATCGAGGCGCTGCGCGCCGATGTCCGCACGCGCGCCGAGCGGCTCACGACGATCGAGAAGTCGCTCACCTCGTATCTCCTCGCCAACGCCTGACGACGGCCCCGCTCGTACCGGGACCATCGGCACCGTCGTTTCGCACGGTGACACGCGGGCGGCGCCACGTCACCACGGCTCGATAGGGTCGGATGGTGAGCGTCACCCCCCTGCAAGCACTGCCCCTCGATGAACTGCGCCAGCGCACGAGCACGAAGTGGCGGAAGTACGGGGAGGACGTGCTGCCGTTCTTCGTGGCCGAGACGGACTACGCGCTGGCTCCCGAGATCACACGGGTACTGACGCGAGCGGTGCAGCTCGGCGACACCGGCTACACGCCGCCCGACCCCGGCGTCCGCGAGGCCTTCGCCGGGTTCGCCGAGCGTCGCTGGGGGTGGACGGTCGATCCGTCCCACGTGTTCTGGACCGGCGACGTCATGATGGGCGTCGTCGAGATCCTCCGCAAGGTCATCGAGCCCGGTGACCGGGTCGTGGTCATGCCTCCCGTGTACCCGCCGTTCTACGACACCGTGGAAGAGGCCGGCGGCGTCGTCGAGCGCGTGCCGCTCGCGGCGAGCGACGTCGGCTGGGAGATCGACCTCCTCGGTGTCGAGGCGGCCCTCGCGGGTGGCGCGCGCGCCGTGCTGCTGTGCAACCCGCACAACCCGACGGGCACCGTGCACACGCCCGAGAGCCTGGCGGCGCTCGCGGATATCGCCGAGGGGTTCGGTGCGACGGTGATCAGCGACGAGATCCACGGACCGCTGACCCATGCGCCGACGGCCTTCACGCCGTTCCTCAACGCCTCGGAGGCGGCGCGGCGGGTCGGCTACGCGGTGACCAGCGCGAGCAAGACGTTCAATCTCGCCGGGCTGAAGTGCGCGGTGATGGTCGCCGGCGGCGACCCCCAGCGCGCGGCGCTGCGCTCCCTGCCGTGGGAGGTGGAGTGGCGCACCGGCCTGTTCGGCGCGCTCTCGAACGTCGCGGCCTACTCGCCCGAAAGCGACGAATGGCTGGAGAGCCTGCTGGCCGCCCTCGATCACAACCGCCTGCTCCTCGCCGAGCTCCTCGCCGAGCACCTGCCGCTCGCACGGTACCTGCCACCCGACGCCGGCTTCCTGGCGTGGGTCGACCTGTCGGCGTACGGCTGGAGCGACAACCCGGCGGTGAAGGTGCTGCGCGACGCCAAGGTGGCGCTGCACCACGGGCCTCTCTTCGGCACCGAGGGCACGGGGCACGTCCGCATCAACTTCGGCTGCGCGCCCGAGCTGCTCCGCGAGGCGGTGGAGCGCATCGGCGCCCTGGCGCGATCGTGACCACCGCGTCCCAGCCCGCAACCGGCATCTGGCTGGGCCGGTTCGTCTGGGTGACGGTCGGCGCCGTCGCCCTCATCTTCCTCGCGGCCATCCAGTCGCTCGCGGTGACCACCGTGATGCCGGTGGTGAGCGCCGACCTCGATGGAGAGCGCCTCTACGCCGTGGCCTTCGCGGGAACGCTCGCCACGAGCGTCATCGGCATGGTCGCCGTCGGCGCGTGGTGCGATCGCGGCGGCGTGCTGGCACCGCTGAGCACCGCGGTGGCGCTGTTCGTGGCCGGGCTGCTCATCTCGGGTCTCGCCCTCTCGATGCCGACGCTCGTCGTGGGGCGCCTGGTGCAGGGGCTCGGCACCGGAGGACAGACGGTGGCGCTGTACGTGGTGGTCGCCCGCGTGTACCCGAGCGCCTTGCACGGCCGCGTCTTCGCCGCTTTCTCGGCCGCCTGGGTGGTGCCTTCGCTCATCGGCCCGTTCCTGGCGGGAGCCGTCGCGGAGTTTCTGCATTGGAGGTGGGTCTTCCTCGGTGTCGCCGCGCTGACCGTCGTCGCGTTCGCGATGGTGGTGGCGCGCCTTCACGGTCTCCCGCTCCATACCGATGAGCCCGCGACCTCGCGCGTGGCGCCGCGGCTGGCGTGCGCGGTGGCGGTCGCCGTCGGAGCCTTGGGTCTCAGCCTCGCGGGCGAACTGGGAGCGTGGGCCTGGGCGGCGGTGGCGGCATCCGTCGTCGTCATCGGGCTGGCTTCGCGGCCGTTGCTGCCCCGCGGCACGCTCATCGCCGCGCGCGGCCTGCCGAGTGTCGTGCTGATGCGTGGGCTGATCGCCGGCGCGCTGTTCGGCGCCGAGATCTACGTGCCGTACCTGCTCATCGACGAGTACGCGTTCTCACCGACGTGGGCCGGGCTCGGCCTCACCGCCGCGGCGTTGGCCTGGGCCGCCGCCGCAGACGTGCAGGGCAGGTTCGGCGACCGCATCGGCAACACCCGCATCACGCTGATCGGCATCGCGCTGCTCGTGGCCTCGCTGGTGGTCGCCGCGACCACGGCGCTGCTGGGGCTGCATCCGGCCGTGCTGATCGCGGGATGGGGGCTCGCCGGCGGCGGCATGGGTCTGATGTACCCGCGGCTGACCGTGCTGACCCTCGCCTACTCCACGCCGAAGAACCAGGGCTTCAACTCGTCGGCGCTGTCGATCTCGGACGCCGTCGGCTCCGCGTCGTCGATCGCGGTCATGGGGCTCGTCTTCACCGCACTGGTGGGGACGGATGCCGGATTCCCGGCCGTCTTCGCCATCGCCGTGGTGCTCGCGCTCGCGGCGCTCGTGCCGGGGCTCCGCCTCGGCCACGCCCACGAGGCGGCGCCGCGGGTCTGAGCATCCGTGCCGCGCTCAGGTGTTCTCGGCGCGGCCGAGGCGCCAGTAGCCCATGAAGGCGACGGCGCGACGGTCCACGCCGCGCTCGGACACGAGGTGGCGACGCAGAGCCTTGATCGCCCCCGCCTCGCCCGCCAGCCACGCGTACACCCGCGCGCTCTTGAGGGCGGCTCCGCCCTTGGCCGTGCGCGGCACCTCCCACAGGATGTCGGTGTCGATGTCGACCTCTTCGACCTCGGAGCCCGTGCCGGCGGGTGCCAGCCGGGCTGCGGCATCCGTCACCGACTCGACCAGGTGGGCGTGACGATCGCCGTCCCCGCGCGCCCCGATCCGATAGTCGAAGCCGGGGTGCTGCGGCAGGTACGCGGCGTCGTCGGCGTGCGGAAGCTCGACGGCGACCACCCCGCGCGCGTCGGCCGGGAGCTGCTCGAGGATCGCGGCGATGGCGGGTGCGGCCGTCTCGTCGCCGGCGAGCAGGATGGCGTCGACGCGCGCCGGCGGGACGAAGTCGATGCCGAAGCTCACGCCGCTGTGTGCGGCCGTCGGTGCGAAGATCAGCACCTCGTCGTCGACACGGGCGCGGGCGATCCAGTCGGATGCCGGGCCGATCACGTCGTGAGAGACCATGTCGACATCGACCTCGTTGAGGTGGTTGCGGACGTAGCGGGTCGTGTAGGTGCGGAACGGCAGGCGCCGGT
Organism: Microbacterium sp. B35-04; assembly: GCF_010634885.1. Taxonomy (NCBI): domain Bacteria; kingdom Bacillati; phylum Actinomycetota; class Actinomycetes; order Micrococcales; family Microbacteriaceae; genus Microbacterium; species Microbacterium sp. B35-04. The sequence continues at coordinate 109,013 of NZ_MWLP01000030.1, forward strand.
CGTCGGGGAGGTCGCGCCACTGCGCGTACCAGTCGTCGCCCGTCGGCATCGCGTCGAGGCCGAGAGTGCGCGTGGGGAAGACGATCTTGACGCGCTGATCGAGCCCGGGGTCGCCGTAGTCGCCGAGGTCGTCGCCGCCGAAGGTGAAGCGGCGGAAGCTCGGCGTCACATCGGCGATCGCCGTCACGCGGGCGCGGAAGAAGCGGTAGGGCACATCGGCTTCAGGCAATGGGGACTCCAGTCAGGATGAGGCGGTGACGCCGAAGGATGCCGCGGGCTGTGCGGCAGAGACGTGGTGGCGGCCGCGGGGAAGGACGATCGGCGAGCCGGATACCGGATCGGGCACGACGAGGGCGTCGAGGTCGAACACCTCGCGGATGAGCTCGCTCGTCATGACGTCACCGGGCGCGCCGTTCGCGACGATCCGCCCGGCGCGCAGCGCGAACAGGTGGTCGGAATAGCGCGCGGCGAGATTCATGTCGTGCAGCACCATCACGATCGTGGTGCCCCGTTCGCGGTTGAGGTCGGTGAGCAGGTCGAGCACCTCCACCTGGTGCGCGACGTCGAGGAACGTGGTCGGCTCGTCGAGCAGCAGGATGTCGGTCTCCTGCGCGAGCGCCATCGCGATCCAGGCGCGCTGACGCTGGCCGCCCGACAGCTCGTCGACCGAGCGGTCGGCGAGATCCTCGATGCCGGTGGCGGCGAGGGCCCCCGCGACCACTTCGTAGTCGTGGGCGCTCCACCGTGCGAGCAGCTTCTGATGAGGATGGCGTCCGCGACCGACGAGATCGGCGACCGCGATGCCCTCGGGCGCCACCGGGCTCTGCGGCAGCAGGCCGAGCGTCCGCGCGATCTCCTTCGTGGGGCGGCCGTGCAGCGCCTTGCCGTCGAGGACGACCTGACCCGCGCGCGGCGAGATCAGACGGGCGAGCGCGCGCAGCAGCGTGGACTTGCCGCATCCGTTCGCTCCGACGATCGCGGTGATGCTCCCGGGCGGGATCGCGAGGTCGAGGTCCTCGACGATGGTGCGGTCGCCGTAGGACAGCGTCAGGGCTTCGGCAGACAGGCTGTGTGAAGCGGTCATAGCGAGCCTCCCGCTCGATTCGTCTTGATGAGGAGGTAGATGAGGAAGGGCGCGCCGAGCACGCCGGTGACCACGCCGACCGGGTAGCGACTGTCGAACGCGAACTGGCCCAGAAGATCGGCCAGCTGCACCAGCAGGGCCCCGACGAGGGCGGACGGCAGCAGCAGCGACCCGCCGGGCCCGACGATGCGCGCCGCGATCGGACCCGCCATGAAGGCGACGAACGCGATCGGCCCGGTGGCGGCGGTCGCGAAGGCCAGCAGAGCGACGGCCGCGACGATCGTGATCACCCGTGTGCTCTGCAGGCGTACCCCGAGGCTGGCGGCCGCGTCGTCGCCGAGGCGCATCACGTTCAGGTCGCGTCCCCTCGACAGCAGCGCCGGCACGAGGAAGAGGCTCGCCAGCGCGAGCGGCAGGACCGCCGACCACGTGGCCCCGTTGAGGCTGCCGGTGAGCCACCGCATGGCGGCCTGCAGGTCGTAGGACGCGGCCTTCGAGAGGACGTACGTCACGACGGCGTCGAGCATGGCGGCCACGCCGATGCCGATGAGGATCAGCCGGGTGCCGGCGAAGCCGCCCTTGTTGGAGAGCAGATAGATCGCCAGGGCTGTGAGCAGGCCGCCTGCGACCGCGAGGATCGAGACGGCGGTGTCGTTCAGCGACAGGATGACGATGCCGAACACGGCGGCCGCACTCGCGCCGGCGGTGATGCCGATGATGTCGGGCGACGCGAGCGGGTTGCGCAGCATCGTCTGGAAGGTGACGCCGGCGATGCCGAAGGCGGCTCCCGCGAGGATCGCCAGCACCGCCCGGGGCAGGCGCAGTTCGCCGACCGTGAAGGAGGCGCCGGGAACCGTCTCTCCGAGGATGACGCGCACGACGTCGTCGAGGCCGTAGAACGTCTTCCCGATCATCAGCGATGCCGCGAAGACGAGCACCATGCCCACGGCGAGCGCGACCGTCACCGCCGTGCGTCGCCGCGCACGGCGCCGACGGCCGGTGATGACGGCCTGCGTCGCCACGGGGGAGAGGGTGTGTGTGCTCGCAGGCCTGGTGCTCGCTGTCTGAGCGCTCACAGCTCCCTCACCTTCTGCCGACGCACGATCCAGATGAAGAACGGAGCGCCGATGAGCGCCGTCAGGATGCCGACCTCGATCTCGTCGGGCCGGGCGATGACGCGGCCGACGACGTCGGCGGCGGCCAGCAGCGCGGCTCCCGCCACGGCCGAGAAGGGCAGCAGCCAGCGATGGTCGGTGCCGACGAGCAGGCGGCAGAGGTGCGGGATGATCAGCCCGACGAACGCGATGGGGCCGGCGATGGCGGTCGCGGCGCCGCAGAGGATGACCGCGCCGGCCGCCGCGATCAGGCGCGTGCGCATCACGTGCTCGCCGAGGCCCGTCGCGACATCGTCGCCGAGCGCGAGGGAGTTCATGCCGCGGCCGCATGCGATGGTGATGACGGCGCCGATGACGAGTACTGGGAGGATGGTGGCGATGCGATCCCAGGTGGCGCCGCCGACGCCCCCGATCTGCCAGAACCGGAAGGTCTCGAGCAGATCGACGCGGGGGAGCAGCACGGCGCTTACGAGCGACATGAAAGCGGCCGACGTCGCCGCGCCGGCCAGCGCCAGCTTGAGCGGCGTCGCGCCGCCCCGGCCCAGGGAGCCGACCGTGTACACGAAGACCGCGGCGCCGCCCGCGCCGATGATGGATGCGGCGATGAACGCGTACGGGTCGGACATGCCGAAGAAGGCGATGCCGATGACCACGGCCAGCGCCGCCCCGCCCGAGATGCCCAGGATGCCGGGATCGGCGAGCGGATTGCGGGTGACGGCCTGCATGGCGGCGCCAGACATCGCGAGTGCCGCGCCCACGGCGATGGCGAGCACCGTACGCGGCAGCCGTGCCACCACCGCGGCCTGGGCGACGCCGCTCGTGTCGCCGGCGAGACCGGCGATGATGTCGCCCAGTCCGACATCGCGGACGCCGAATGCCACCGAGGCGACGCACAGCGCCGCGAGCACCACCAGGCACACCGCGAGCCACGCCAGCCGCACCGCCGCCGGACGCCGCAGGGCTGCGGCATCCGGCGCCGGCGCGGAGGTCTCGATGACGGCCACCGATCAGACTCCGGGGTGGATCAGCCGAGCGCGCCGGCGAGCAGCGCGAAGTACTCGTCGACGCCCCAGCCGATCGAGAGCGGCGACGGGTTGGCCGAGGCCGCGAGCGGGGTCGACTCCTCGAGGATCGCGATGCGGCCCTCGGCGATGGCGGGGATCTGCGAGAGCAGCGGGTCGGCCTGGAGCTGCGGGATGATCGATCCGCTTGCATCGCCGTAGGTGACGAAGACGTCGACGTCGGCGAAGCGGTCGGCCTGCTCGGCACTCACCGTCGTGTAGAAGGCCACGCCGTCCGATTCCTCGCCCACCACGGTCGGCACCGGGAACCCGAGGCTCTCGAGGAAGCCGGGGCGCGTGTCGGTGCTCGTGTAGAAGCCGACCTGGCTGAAGTCCGACGGGTCGATGTACGAGAAGAGCACGCGCGACTCCGCCAGCTCCGGGTAGTTCGCCAGCGCGGCGTCGACCTCGCCGTGCAGTTCCTCGATGAGGGCGTCGCCTTCCTCCGCCAGGCCCAGCGCCTGCGAGTTCAGGCGGATCATGTCCTCATACGACGTGCCCCACGCGGCGCCGGGGTAGGCCACGACCGGCGCGATCTTCGAGAGGGTGTCGTACTCCTCCTGCGTGAGGCCGGAGTTGGAGGCGAGGATGACGTCGGGCTGCGTGTCGGCGACGGCCTCGAAGTCGATGCCGTCGGTCTCGTCGAAGAGCACCGGCGTCTCGGCGTCGAGCTCCTCGAGCTTGTCCTCGACCCACGGCAGCACGCCGTCGGCATCGTCGTCGCCCCACGTCACCTCTGCCATGCCGACGGGGACGATGCCGAGCGCGAGGGGCACCTCCTGGTTCGACCACGCCACCGTCGCGACGCGCTCGGGCTTCGCCTCGATCACGGTCTCGCCGAGGGCGTGCTCGATCGTGACGGGGAAGCCATCGCCCGACGAGGATCCCGTCGTGGTGGCGTCGTCGTCGGCGGCCGCACCGGCGCACCCGACAAGGGTGAGCGCGGCGATGGCGAGCATCGCGGTGGCAGCGACGGGGCGGTTAAGGCGCACGGAATCCTCCGGAAGATTTTAGGTAAGGATGCCCTTATTCGGGCGCAGTAAGGCCAACCTTACCCAGCCGTTTTCCAGAATGCCAATCCGATCCGACACACACCGCTCGCAGACGACAGCCCCGGCCGATACGGCCGGGGCTGTCGATCACGGATGCCTCGTGAGGCGGCATCCGCTCACTCCTTGGTCTTGTCCGCCTTGCGCACGAGAGCCCAGGCGCCGGGGATGATGGCTGCGGCGAGTGCAGCCTTCACCAGTCCGCCCACGATGAACGGCAGCAGGCCGGCCCCCAGCAGAGCGGAGAACGAGTAGTCGAGGCCCATCACGACGTTCAGGATGAACGCCATGTACGGGATGCCGAAGAGGAACGGCACGGCGCTGGCGGCGGCGAAGCCGAGGAACGCGAGCCCAGGGCGGCGATCCCATGCCCGCTCGGCGAACCAGCCGGCGACGAACGCCGAGAAGATGAAGCCGATCACGAAGCCGAAGCTCGGCTTGCCCACCGCGGCGAGGGTGCCCGTGAAGCCGGCGAAGACCGGGAGTCCCGCGAGGCCGACGAGCATGTAGGTGGTGAGCGCCGCCGCTCCGCGCCAGGCGCCGAGGGCGGCGCCGACGACGATCACGCCAAGCGTCTGACCCGTGATGGGGACCGGCCAGAGCGGGATCTCCACCTGGGCGAGGAGGGCCACGATGGTCGCGCCGGCGATCACGAGACCGGCGTCGAGGGCGAACGCGCGAACGCGCGAGGAGGGGCGGGCGATGACGTCGGCGAGCACGCGACGGGTCCCCGCGGGATTCAGGGGGGCGGAGGGGGTCGGGGCGGCGGCGATGGATGACATGGCACTCAGCCTAGGGGGCGTCGGAGAGGGGTACTTGGACGCCGTCCACCAATGATCGGGCGATCCGCTGTCCGCGTTCTACGACAGCGGTGACGCGCCGTCGAGGCGCGGGACGCCGTGTGACCGATCATGCAGTGCGACGCGGGGCACGCCCACCACCGGCCCGCGGGCAGTCCCCAGGGCCACGCCCAGCAGCGCGACAGCGATCGCGGCGGTGACGACGGAGGTGCCTGCGACCAGCAGCATCGCGACCGCCGCCGTGCCCGCGACGGCGGCCATCCCCACCCGCCAGGCGGCACGCGCGGGCGCCGGTGCCGGCAGCGCCTCGATCGGAGCGAGCCGCCGCGCGACGAGAGCGGTGACGACGAGCGCCACCGCCAGCCACAGCGGCCGGGTGAGCCACCACGAAGGACTGTCCAGAGCGGGCAGCGGCATCCCGGTCATCATCGCGCCCGCGGCGCTCAGCCCCGCCAGGCACAGCAGCACCGGCATGTGCCAGAGGTACACCGTCATCGCGCGGGGGGTTACGAACTCGGTCAGCGCGGACGGCAGGCGCCGCGCGGCGAGCCGACCCAGCGGGCGGCGGAACAGCGACAGCAGGGTCGTGTGCGCGACACCGACCAGCAGCAGCGCCGTCGTGGGCGGGTTGGTGTTGGCGACCAGATCGGGGGAGTGGATGCCGCTGGTGAACGAGAGCACGAGAGCCGCCACCGCTCCGGCGAGCCAGAGCACGCGTGCGCGGCGCGACAGGCCGTCGATCCGACCATCGGCGAGGAAGAACCCGAGCTGCTGCATCGCCAGCCACACGAACGCGAGGTTGAGGAAGCCGAGCGCCTCGACTCCCGTCGTGATGCGAGCGACATCGACGGCGGCGGCCGCGGCGGCGAGCGCCGCGATGCTGCGCAGCGGCGCATTCTCGTGGAGGCGCAGCAAAGCGGGGAGCAGCGCCTGGCAGATCAGGAAGACGCCGAGGAACCACAGCGGCTGCGCGAACCGGAAGCCGGCCAGCGTCACGAGGTCGGAAGGCGCCCCCGCCGCAGCGAGGAGTGCCAGCATCGCTCCGGCCGCGCCGATCGTGACGAGCGCCGGAAGGAGCAGACGGTGGATGCGGCCGGCGACGAAGCCGACGCCGTCGACGCCGCGCGTGCGGGCCCGGCGGAAGGCGGTGGCACCCGAGAATCCGCCGATCACGAAGAACAGCGGCATGACCTGCAGCGCCCAGCTGAGCGGCACGACCCACGCGGTGCCGTCGCTGGCGTTGACGAACGACGGGCCGGCATCGGTCACAGTGACGCCGACCATCATCGCGTGCAGCACCACCACCGCGCTGATGCACAGGGCGCGGACCAGATCGACGGCGCGGTCTCTGCCCGCCGGGATGGTCGGGGTGACCGCGGCGGCGGTGGGGCGGACGATGGTCATGAGGCCTCCTCGGGGGTGCGTCCCGGAAGGCTATGGAGACGGCGACCCCGAGGGCATCGCTCCGTGGTGCTGTTGTCGTCTCACCCCGTGGGGTGATCAGGAGGCGGGCTCGACCAGCCCCGCGTCGTAGGCGAAGATGACGGCCTGCACGCGGTCACGGGCGCCGAGCTTGGCGAGGACCTTGCCGACGTGGGTCTTCACGGTCTGCTCCGAGATGAACAGTTCCGCGGCGATCTCGGCGTTCGCGCGGCCCCGGCCGATGAGCGTGAGCACCTCGCGCTCGCGTTCGGTGAGCTCTCGGAGTGTCGCGGTCGCGCGGCCGGCACGCGGCCGGCGCGCGGCGAAGTGCTCGATCATGCGGCGGGTGACGCTCGGCGCCAGCAGCGCATCGCCCGCGGCGACGACGCGCACTGCGTGCACGAGGTCCTCCGGCAGTGCGTCCTTGAGAAGGAAGCCGCTCGCGCCGGCTTCGAGCGCGTCGTAGACGTAGTCGTCGATGTCGAACGTGGTGAGCATGAGGATGCGCGGCACGCGAGCGGCGGGATACGTCGGGCCCAGGATGCGGCGGGTCGCGGCGATGCCGTCGAGCTCCGGCATCCGCACGTCCATCAGTACGACGTCGGGGTCCAGCCGCGCCGACAGCGAGACGGCCTCGGCGCCGTCGGCCGCTTGGCCGACCACGCGGATGTCCTCCTGCGCGTCGAGCAAGGCGGCGAAGCCGGCTCGCACCATCGCCTGGTCGTCGGCGATGAGCACGGTGATCGTCACTGCAGGCCTCCTCGGGCGGAGTCGATGGGGCCGATGGCCGTGGGGTCGCCGGCGGGGGAGTCGATCACCGGTCCGGTGAGGGGGAGGACCGCACGGACGGTCCAGCCGCCGTCGTCGTCGCGCGCGGCACTGACAGTCCCGCCGACGAGTGCGGCGCGTTCGCGCATGCCCAGTAGGCCGTGCCCGCGCTGCGGCGGAAGGCCTGAGGCGGTCTCAGCGGCTTCAGGCGGATCGTTGCGGACCACGACGCGGACGGCCGCGGCATCCGCCTGCATCGAGAGCAGGATCCTCGTGTGCGGGGCGTGGCGCACCGCGTTGCTCAGCGCCTCCTGCACGATGCGGAAGGCGGCGATGTCGACCGCGCCCGGCACGCCTTCCGGCGAAGGCGCGAGGTCGGCGTCGATCTCGGCACCTGCGCGGCGCAGGGCCCGGACGAGATCCGGGATGTCGCGCAGCCCCTGTTGCGGGGCGAGGTCGGCCTGCTGATCCTCGGTGCGCAGCACGCCGAGCAGTCGTCGCATCTCGGTCAGGCCCTCACGCGCCGTCTGAGCGATCTCGTCGAACTCGTGCCGCGCCTCGTCGGAGAGCCCCGGCACGCGGTAGCGCGCGGTCGACGCCTGAACCTGGATGAGCGACATCCCGTGCGCCACGACGTCGTGCAGTTCCCGCGCGATGCGGGTGCGCTCCTCGACCAGCACCCGCCGGGACTGCTCGATCGCGCTGAGCTCCCTTTCGCGAGTGAGCTCGGCCCCGACCCGCAGCCGGCTCGCCACCAGCACCGCGACCAGGAGCGCGGCACCGGATACGGAGGTCACGATCACGAGGTTCACGATCCCCGCGACCACGGGCACGGTGCCCGACCATGCGATGACCACGATCAGCGTGCCCGCGATGGCCAGCAGCCACGCGGCGAGCGCAAGACGCCAGCCGTGCACGATCGCGAGCACGCCGACGAAGACGATGAGCACCAGCATCGCCGGGACCGACCACGGCCACGGCCAGACGGCGGCACCGGCTTCGGCGACGGGAAGCGGCAGCGCGACCGCCGACACGATGAACAGCGCGATCGACCACCGCGGGAGACGCACCGCCAAGAGGGGAGCCGCGCAGAGCATCGCCCCGAACAGGAACGCGAGGGGTGCCGGCTGCAGGTAGAGGGTGATGTGAACCGGCACGAGCACCGAGAAGAGCGCGACCAGCGTCAGCGCGAGAGCACCGAACGCGAACGTCCGCGGGTTCAGCCGTCGGCCGGTGCCCGGAGCGGGCGGAGCAGGCGGTGCGGGCGGGGGAGTGTCGTGCACGGTGTCATCCTGTCAGCCGTCGGCCGTCAGACGGATGCCGCGACACGGCGCGTGCGCAGGGCGACCACGCGATCGACGGCCAGCCCGATCGCGAGGGCGAGGAGGATGCCGAACCCGGCGCTCAGGAGCGGCTGGTCCTTCAGCCATGCCCCGGCCAGAAGGCCGATCGCGATGCTGTACGCCGACCAGCACAGGCCCGCCGCCACGGTCAGGGGGGCGAACCGCCGCCACGGATAGTGCAGCGCACCGGCCGACAGATTGACCGCCACCCGCCCGACAGGGATGAAGCGGGCGCCGAGGATGAGGCCGGCGCCGCGCCGCTCCAATGCCGCGCCCGCCCACGCGAACGCCCCCGTCACCCGGGCGCGCCGCATCCACGCGAACCTGGTGGTGCCGGTGCGTCTTCCGATGGCGAACGCGATGTTGTCGCCGACCACGGCTCCGGCAGCGGCGACGACACCCAGCAGTGCCAGATCGGGTCCGCCGGTGGATGCCGTCACCGCCGCTGCCGCCACCAGCACGGTCTCGCTGGGCACCGGTGGGAAGAAGCCGTCGATGACCGCCACGACGAACATGGCGAGGTACAGCCATGGCGACGAGACGGCGTGCAGGACGAGGTCGGTGATGAGATCCACTCCCGCAAGCTATGCGGCGGGTGCGGGGCGAGGCATCCCTCTGCGGTATCGACCGTGTCACCCCGTGGAGGTATCCCTGACGAGAACTCGGGCTGCCCTGGGCGGACGACGACGCCCCGTATACTGGATGGCTGGCCACTCGGCCATTCCCCCACTCCACCGACGGAACGGACATCCGCTGTGCTCGCCGTGCACGACCTCGAGATCCGCGTGGGCGCTCGCGTGCTCATGACGGACGTCTCCTTCCGCGTGTCGGACGGCGACAAGATCGGACTGGTCGGCCGCAACGGCGCCGGCAAGACCACACTGACCAAGGTGCTCGCCGGAGACCTCATTCCGGCCGACGGCAGGGTCGATCGCTCGGGAGAACTGGGCTACCTGCCGCAGGACCCGCGCTCGGGCGACCCGGAGATGCTGGCCCGCACCCGCATCCTCGACGCGCGTGGACTGGGCACCCTCGCGATCGGCATGCACGACGCCTCGCTCGCGATGGCGAGCGAGGACGAGGCGGTCGCCGCACGCGCGATGCGCAAGTACGCCAACCTGACCGAGCGGTTCGAAGCGCTCGGCGGTTACACGGCCGAGGCTGAGGCGGCCTCGATCGCGCACAACCTGTCGTTGCCCGACCGGATCCTCGACCAGCCGCTGAAGACGCTGTCAGGCGGTCAGCGGCGTCGCATCGAACTGGCTCGCATCCTGTTCTCGGACGCCCAGACGATGATCCTCGACGAGCCGACCAACCACCTCGACGCCGACAGCGTCGTGTGGCTGCGTGAGTTCCTCAAGGGCTACAAGGGCGGCCTGATCGTCATCAGCCACGACGTGGAGCTCGTCGGCGAGACGGTGAACCGCGTGTTCTACCTCGACGCGAACCGCCAGGTCATCGACGTCTACAACATGAACTGGAAGAACTACCTGCGCCAGCGGGTCGCCGACGAGGAGCGCCGCAAGAAGGAGCGCGCCAACGTCGAGAAGAAGGCGACCGTCCTGCAGCAGCAGGCGGCGCGGTTCGGGGCCAAGGCGTCGAAGGCCGCTGCGGCGCACCAGATGGTCGCGCGCGCCGAGAAGATGCTGGCCGGCCTCGACGAGGTGCGCCAGGAGGAGCGCGTGGCCAAGCTGCGCTTCCCGAAGCCGGCACCGTGCGGCAAGACGCCCCTCATGGCGTCGGGGCTGTCGAAGTCATACGGCTCGCTCGAGATCTTCACCGACGTCGACCTCGCGATCGACCGCGGATCGAAGGTCGTCATCCTCGGCCTCAACGGTGCCGGAAAGACGACGCTGCTGCGCATCCTGGCCGGCGTCGACCAGCCGGACACCGGACAGCTGGAGCCCGGCCACGGCCTCAAGATCGGCTACTACGCGCAGGAGCACGAGAACCTCGACGTCTCCCGGTCTGTGCTCGAGAACATGATGTCGGCCGCGCCCGACATCACGGCGACCGAGGCGCGCAAGGTGCTCGGCTCGTTCCTGTTCACGGGCGACGACGTGCTGAAGCCCGCCGGTGTGCTCTCGGGTGGCGAGAAGACCCGCCTCTCGCTGGCCACGCTGGTCGTGTCGTCGGCGAACATGCTGCTGCTCGACGAGCCCACCAACAACCTCGACCCCGCATCCCGCGAAGAGATCCTCGGTGCGCTCGCGCACTACGAGGGCGCCGTCGTGCTCGTGTCGCACGACGAGGGCGCGGTCGAGGCGCTCAACCCCGAGCGCGTGCTGATCCTCCCCGACGGCGTCGAAGACATCTGGGGCCGCGACTACGCGGACCTCATCGCGCTCGCCTAGCGCCGGCGAGCGCAGGTTCGCGCACAGAACCGGAGATACTGGGCAACGCGCTGCAGACGGATGCCTCGCCCGGCGTTTCGCCGAGGATCTCCGATGCTCGGTTCTCGGCGGTCATCCCGCAGTCAGCGGCAGGCGGCGTCGAGGAGTGCGTCCTCGTCCTCGGCGTCGCGGTCGCGGCCCCTCCGGGGTGCCGGAGCGGCCCCTGGAGCGGCATCCGTTCCCTCCGCCGCGGTCTCGGCGGCCAGGGCATCCTCGGCGTCTTCGCGGCGGTGCCGCCGCTCGGTGCGTATGACGTAGCCGATGAAGATGAAGCCCATCACGGCGAAGAGGATCCACTGGATCGCATACGAGAGGTGCGGGCCGGGGTCGTCGGAAGGCGGCTCGAGGGCGCTCGGCGCGGTCGCCGGCGCCGGGGCCTCCGAGACCATCACGCCGTAGGCGCTCTGCTCGAGGGCGTCGCCCGCGTCGGGGAGTGCGTCGGCGACGAGGCCGAGGTTGATCGTCGGCACCTGACCTTCGGGCGCGGAGCGTCCCGATGACGGCAGCGCCTCGCCCGGTCGCAGCCGGACGATGACGGTCGCCTCGCCGGACGGGGGAGCGGGCACCGCATCGGGTTCGGGCTGGTCCTTCCCGGGCGCCACCCAACCGCGGTCGACGAGCAGCACGCGGCCGTCGTCGAGGCGGAACGGCACGAGCACCTCGAACGCCGACGTGCCGCCGTGCGGACGGTTGCGGGCGAGAAGCTCGTCGTCGGCCAGGTAGGTGCCGGTGAGGACCACCGGACGCCACTCGTCCTGCGGATCGAGTTCGCCGCCGGCAGGGATGAGGTCGGCGAGGGGCACCGGCGGGGCATCGTAGTTCTCCGCGACCAGCGCGAGCTGCCCGGAGCGCTCCTGATTGCGCGTGAACTGCCAGTTCGACAGGAACGCGCACGCGATGGCGAAGACCACGGCGAGCGCGATGTAGATCGCCCAGCGCCCCGCGCGGGGAAGACGCTGCATGCTGACCGAGCGGCCGCTCATCGCGTCGTCTCCGTCTCCGCAGTCGTATCCGACTCCATAGGGGCCAGCGGCGCCACCGAGACGGGAAAGTCGCGGGCGGAGAGGAAATCGCGCAGATACCCGACGTGCTCGTCGCATGCGACCCACGTCTTGCGTCGATCGGCGGCGTGGATGCGCGGGTTCCGCCAGTCGATGCGCCAGCCTGCCGCGGCGCGGCATCCCGCCCGCGAGCAGGTCGCGTCGACGCCCTGCTCGCGGTGGACGTCGCTCATGCGGCCCCATCCCGGGTGCCGTCTGTGGCCGGCCGCGTCTCATCGATGCGGATCACGCGTGCCTCGGGTGCGGCGGCCGCCGAGGGAGCCGAGGGCGCGGCGGGAAGAGCCGCCTCGGGATCCTCGCGCCGGTTGCGCCGGCCCTCCTGGCCGACGTTCGCCGAGACGACCGCGACGTAGGGGAGGAAGATCGCCGCAGCCGCGAACACCCACGTGTACCAGCCATAGGGAGTGATGACCACCATGAGGACGAAGCACGCGATGCGGATGCCCATCGTCACGAGATACCGCATCGACCGCGCGTCGACGTCGTCGCGCGGTGCGCGCGGCAGGGACGTGGCCGATGGGGCGTGGCTCGAACTCTTCACGGTACTTCCAGGGTACGCCGCTTGCACGGCGTAGGCGCCCCGGAATCGTGTCCGGGGCGCCGGGATTCAGTACGTGCCGCCGGTCTCCTGGTAGACCGCGAAGAAGAATCCGAAGAACGCGATCGCCGCGATGATGCCGAGGAGCGCCAGGCCGAGACCGACCCAGCCGACGATGGTGCCGGCCAGCGCCATCCCGCGGCCCTGCTCACCGCTGGTCTTGAGCTGGTTGAGCGACATGTGGCCGGTGATCACGCCCACGATCGACCCGACGAAGGGCACGATGACGAAGGCGGCGATCGACGCGATGAGCGAGACGATCGCGAGGGTGTTGGTCTTGGTCTGCGCTCCGTAGCCATAACCCGCTGCGGTGCCGTAGGCGGGCGCCGCACCGTACGCGGGGGCTGCGCCGTAGGAAGGAGCTGGAGTCGACGCGGGCGCGCCGTAGGCGGCCGGGGGATAGGCGCCCTGCGCGGGCGGCGGGTACGCGCCCGCGGCCGGCTGCGCCGCTGCCGGAGCCGGCGGAACCGGCGGGTACGCGTCGGGCTCGGGTGCGGGGTTCTGGGGGGTGGGGTCGCTCACGGCGGGCCTTTCGTCGATGTCTGTGCCCAGCGTCCCAGCGGCGCACCGAGGGTGTCAAACGGGCCGGGTGCGCAGTTGTGCCGCCGATAGGCTGGTGCTGATCCGTCACAACCCCGGGAGTGCCACCATGTCCACCGATCGCGTCGTCCTCGTCACCGGCGGAAACCGCGGCATCGGCCGTGCCATCGCGGAGCGTTTCGTCGCCGAGGGCTACAGGGTGGCGGTGACCGCGCGCTCTGGAGAAGGTCCCGCGGGCACCCTCACCGTCCGGGCGGACGTGACGGATGCCGCAGCCGTCGACGCGGCGTTCACCGAGGTCGAGAGCGCCCTCGGCCCGGTCGAGATCGTCGTCGCGAACGCCGGCATCACGAAGGACACGCTCCTACTGCGCATGACGGAGGACGATTTCGACAGCGTTGTGGCGACGAACCTCGGCGGCGCGTTCCGCGTGGTCAAGCGCGCGTCGAAGGGCATGCTGCGCGCACGGTGGGGCCGCGTCGTGCTCATCTCGAGCGTCGTCGGCCTGTACGGCTCCGCCGGCCAGATCAACTACGCCGCCTCGAAGAGCGCGCTCGTGGGCTTCGCCCGCTCACTCACACGCGAACTCGGCGGACGCGGCATCACCGCCAACGTCGTGGCACCAGGCTTCATCGAGACCGACATGACCGCAAAGCTCTCAGACGACACGCAGGCGGAGTACAAGAAGAGCATTCCGGCCGGACGGTTCGCCTCGGCGGAGGAAGTGGCCGGCGTCGTCACCTGGATGGCGTCCGACGACGCCGCCTACATCTCGGGCGCCGTCATCCCGGTCGACGGCGGCCTCGGCATGGGTCACTGACCCCGCGCGTCTGCGCTCGACAGGCTCAGCGACCGGGCCAGGTGGTCCCTGAGCCTGTCGCAGGGTCAGCCGATCGCACGCAGGATCGCCTCGGCGACCGCGCCGGGTCGCGAGAACTGCGGCCAGTGGCCGGTGGCGTCTCCGGGTGCTCCGAGTTCGATCACGTCGAGATGCTGCAGCGCGGCGAGTTCGGCCGCCCACGGCGGGGCCTGCTGGATGATCTCCCTGATGTGCGCCTCGGGCACCGTTGCCGTGATGATCGTGGCGGGCACGGCACGCCGTCGCTCGTCGGAGAGTCGGATCGGGTCCGTCGGCACCCTCTCCGGCACGGACCGGGCGCGCGCGGCGACTTCGGCACGTGTCTGCGGGTCGAGGTCGGCGACGTCGGACTCGTCGAAGAAGTCCCAGCCGGGGAACGGAATCACCCCGTCCACGACGGGGAATTCCGAGATGGAACCGCCCTCGCCCGGCGGGAAGGTGTCGAGGAACACCACGCGCCCCACGCGGTCGGGACGCGCGTCGACCGCGCCGTAGGCGACGTTCCCGCCGCCGGAATGGCCGACGATGGCCACGTCACCGTCGAGGCGGTCGAGTTCGTCGACCGTCGCGGCGACCCAATCGGAGATGCCGATGCCGGCCGACTCGGCGCCCGACGCGCCGACGCCGGGCATCGTCAGCGCGTGGGTGCGGTGGCCGGCGGATTCGAGGGCAGGGGCGACCTCGCCCCAGGAAGACGCGTCGAGCCACAGCCCGGGTACGAGGATGATGTGCATGACTCGACGCTAGCGACGGCAGCCGACATCCGGAGCCCCCTACGGCAGCCGATGACGTAGCCGAGATGCGGCCTACGGCAGCAGCGGGATGACCTCGGCGAGGTCGATCGGCCCGACGACGAGGTCGGCGCGGGCGCGCACCGCGGGCTTGGCGTTGAAGGCGACCCCGAGCCCGGCGACGGCCATCATCTCGAGGTCGTTCGCCCCGTCACCGATCGCGATCGTGCGTGCAACGGGCACGCGGCGTTCGGCAGCCCACTCGCGCAGCGCAGCGGCCTTGCCCGCGGCATCCACGATCCCGCCGTCCACGAGGCCGCTCAGCGCGCCGTCCCGCGTCGCGAGGCGGTTCGCACGCCACACGTCCACGCCGAGGTCGGGTGCGACGGTGTCGAGGATCTCGTGGAATCCGCCCGAGACGACTCCGACGGCACCGCCGCGCTCGTGCACGGCCGCGATGAGCTCGCGCACCCCGGGGGTCGGCTCGATGCGCGACAGAACGCGTGCGAACGCCGCGAGCGGCACGCCTTCGAGCGCCTCGACGCGCGACCGCAGGCTGCTCGCGAAGTCGACCTCGCCGCGCATGGCGGCCTCTGTCGCCGCCGCCACCTCGGCCCCGCGCCCCGCCTCGTCGGCGATGAGCTCGATGACTTCGTTGCGGATCAGGGTCGAATCGGCGTCGAGCACCACGAGGAAGCGGGCGGGGGCAGCGGGCATCCCTCCACGCTAGCGAAACCTGGAAGCCCCACCCGACCGTTGCGTCATCGCTCGACGCGGAACCCCTTCCCGACCACGGTGATGCCGCTGTCGGTGATCGTGAACCCTCGGGAGAGGTCCTTCTCCCGGTCGACGCCCACGGTCGCGCCCTCATCGAGGACCACGTTCTTGTCGAGGATCGCGCGGTGCACCCGCGCGCCCGCGCCGACATGCACGTGGTCGAAGAGCACCGAGTCGGTGATCGTCGAGCCGCCGCCGGCGAGCGTCCACGGGCCCACCACGCTGCGCTCGAGGTGCGTGCCCGACAGGACGGACCCGAGCGACACGATCGAGTCGATCGCATTGCCGATGCGGCCCACCGAGTCGCGCACGAACTTCGCAGGCGGGGAGTTGACCGCCTGGGAGTGGATCGGCCAGTCCATGTTGTACAGGTTGAACACCGGCAGCGTCGAGATGAGGTCGCGGTGCGCGTCGAAGAACGAGTCGATCGTCCCCACGTCCCGCCAGTAGTACCGGTCGCGCGGAGTCGACCCCGGCACGTCATTGCGGTTCATGTCGTAGACGCCCGCCTCGCCCCGGCCGACGAAGTAGGGGATGATGTCGCCGCCCATGTCGTGGTTCGAGGTCGGCAGCTCTCCGTCCGCCTCGACCGCCTCGATCAGCGCGTCGGTGTCGAAGATGTAGTTGCCCATCGACGCCAGCACCTGATCGGGCGCATCGCCCAGGCCCACGGGGTTCTGCGGCTTCTCGAGGAACTCGCGGATGCGCATCGGGTCCTCGGGGTCGACGTCGATGACGCCGAACTGGTTGGCGAGCGAGATCGGCTGACGGATGCCGGCGACCGTCGCCCGCGCGCCCGACTCGATGTGCGCCGCGAGCATCTGCCGGAAGTCCATGCGGTAGACGTGGTCGGCGCCGATCACGACGACGATGTCGGGCTGCTCGTCGTTGATGAGGTTGAGGCTCTGCAGGATGGCGTCCGCCGATCCGGAGAACCAGCGCTTTCCGAGTCGCTGCTGCGCGGGAACCGAGGTGACGTACGAATCCAGGAGCGCCGACATCCGCCACGTCTGCGAGATGTGCCGGTCGAGGCTGTGCGATTTGTACTGGGTGAGCACGACGATCTGCCGCAGGCCCGAGTTGATGAGGTTGGAGATGGCGAAATCGATGAGCCGGTACTGCCCGCCGAAGGGAACGGCGGGCTTAGCGCGATCCGCGGTCAACGGCATCAGCCGCTTCCCTTCGCCGCCGGCGAGGATGATTCCGAAGACCTTGGGTGCAGCTGGCATGGCCCCCACACTATGACGCGTTCCGGGCCGTGTACTAGCGTTCGAGACATGCGAGTCGACATCGTCACCAAGGAGTACCCTCCGGAGATCTACGGCGGCGCCGGCGTGCACGTGACGGAGCTCGTGAAGGCCTTGCGGTCGACGATCGATGTGCGCGTGCGCGCGTTCGGGGCCGAGCGCGACGAAGAGGGCACGACGTCGTACGGCGTGCCGGCCGAGCTCTCCGGTGCCAACGCGGCGGTGCAGACGCTCGGCACGGACCTCGAGATCGTGTCGGATGTCGCCGGCGCCGACGTCGTGCACAGTCACACCTGGTACGCGAACCTCGCCGGCCAGCTCGCCTCATTGCTCCACGGCATCCCGCACATCGTGACCGCTCACAGCCTCGAGCCGCTGCGGCCGTGGAAGGCCGAGCAGCTCGGCGGCGGCTACGCCGTCTCGAGCTGGATCGAGAAGTCGGCGTACGAGGGCGCCGCGGCGATCGTCGCGGTGAGCAACGGCATGCGCGAAGACATCCTGCGCAGCTATCCGGCGCTCGATCCGGAGCGGGTGCGCGTGATCTACAACGGCATCGACGTCGAGGCCTGGCACCCGGTCGAGGATCCGGCGCTGCTGGCCGAGCTCGGCATCGATCCGGCGAGGCCCTCGGTGGTGTTCGTCGGCCGCATCACGCGGCAGAAGGGTCTGCCGTACTTCCTCCGCGCCGCCGAGCGACTGCCCGCCGACGTGCAGGTGATCCTCGCCGCCGGTGCTCCCGACACACCCCAGATCATGGCCGAAGTCGAGGGCCTCGTGCGCGGGCTGCAGGACACCCGCGCGGGTGTCGTCTGGCTCGATCGGATGCTGTCGCGCCACGAGCTGTGCACCATCCTCAGCGCGGCCACGACGTTCGTCTGCCCGTCCGTGTACGAGCCGCTGGGCATCGTGAACCTGGAGGCGATGGCCTGCGGTGCGGCAGTCGTGGGGACGGCGACGGGCGGCATCCCGGAGGTCGTCGTCGACGGCGTCACCGGGAGGCTCGTCCCGATCGAGCAGGTGCAGGACGGCACCGGGACGCCGACCGACCCCGAGCGGTATGTGGCAGATCTTGCACGCGTGCTCACCGAGGTCGTGAGCGATCCGGACCGCGCGCGCGAGTACGGCGCCGCCGGACGGCGTCGTGCGACGGAGGATTTCAGCTGGCAGCGCATCGCCGATCAGACGGCCGCGCTCTACGCGGAGGTGGCCGCCGGCGGCCGTTAGGCTGGTCGCATGCCACAGGTGCTCGAGTTCTCCGACGTCGTCGTCCGCCGAAACGCCAGGAACATCGTCGACCACCTGAACTGGACCGTCAACGACGATGAGCGCTGGGTCGTACTCGGACCCAACGGTGCCGGCAAGACCACGGTGCTGCAGATGGCCGACACGCTCCTGCACCCCACCTCGGGAACGGTGACCATCCTCGCGGAGCGGCTGGGCCGCACAGACGTGTTCGAGCTGCGCCCCCGGATCGGATTCGCGTCGTCGGCGATGGCGCGTCGCGTGCCCCCCGAGGAGACCGTGCTGAACGTCGTGCTCACCGCCGCCTACTCGGTGCTGGGCCGCTGGCGCGAGGACTACGAGGACATCGACGAGCGCCGCGCGCTGCGGGTGCTCGCCGAGTGGAAGCTCGACCACCTCGCTGACCGCACCTTCGGCACGCTCAGCGACGGCGAGCAGAAGCGGGTGCAGATCGCGCGAGCCGTCATGACGGACCCGGAGCTGCTGCTGCTCGACGAGCCGACCGCGAGCCTGGATCTCGGCGCGCGCGAAGAGCTCCTCATCCTCCTGGGCGGCTACGCCCAGGCGCCCACGACTCCCGCGATGATCATGGTCACGCACCACGTCGAGGAGATTCCGGTCGGCTTCACCCACGTGCTGCTGCTCCGCGATGGACAGGCCGTGGCATCCGGTCCCATCCGCGAGACCCTCACGTCCGAGACGCTCACCGACACGTTCGGCGTCCCCATCCGCCTCACCGAAGACGGCGGCCGCTACGCCGCACGGGCGACGCACTGACGCCCGCGGAGGGCTGGTTCGGCAACCGGCCGGGAGCCTGGTAGAATTTCTCTTTGGTGCGCTCGCACCCCAGACTTTGACCGCCCTGGCAAAATCCAGGGCATCACCCTCAAAGGACCATCATGAAGACTGACCTCCACCCGGACTACCAGGCCGTCGTGTTCCGTGACCTCGGCTCGGGCGAGACGTTCCTCACCCGCTCGACGGTGAGCAGCGACAAGAAGATCGAGCTCGACGGCGTCGAGTACCCCGTCATCGACGTGGAGATCTCGTCGGCCTCGCACCCGTTCTACACCGGCAAGCAGCGCATCATGGACTCGGCCGGTCGCGTCGAGAAGTTCAACCAGCGCTTCAAGAACTTCGGCGGCGCTTCCAAGTAAGCCCTCCGCGCGTTTCGACGGCGCTCGACGACCGGTCAGCGGTCCGCCTCGGATCAGAAGACCCCGCCTCGGCGGGGTCTTCTGCGTTCCAGCCGCTCAGCGGATCGGCCAGCGGCCGTCGAGCTGCTCGTCGGGATCGAGCCGGCCGATGCGGACGAAGTACTCGGTGAGGCTCTCGGCCTGCGCGCGCGCCCAGCCGATCTGGCGGGTGTGGAGTTCGTGGACGGTGTCGGGCAGCCACGGCGCGAAGCGCTCGGCGAGGGCCTGGGCGACCCGGCCCGCTGCCACCGCGTCGGCGGAGGCCTCGTGGGCGGCGTCGAGCCTCACGGCGTAGTGCGCCGCAACCACTTCCAGCGTGCGCTTGCCCTTGCGCCAGCGGTCGTACGCCTTGTCGACGACGAGCGGGTCGATCACCGGTGACGGCTCGTGGATCGGCGTGATGTCGTGACGAAGCGACTCGTACTTCAGCAAGGAGAAGTCGAAGGGCGCGTTGTAGGCGACGACGGGGATGCCGGCGTCCAGCAGCGCGCGCACCGCCTCGACGACCTCGCTCACGACCTCAGCCGCCGGTCGCCCCTGCGCGCGGGCATGCGCGGTCGATATGCCGTGGATCGCACTCGCACCCTCGGGGATGTCGACGCCGGGATCCGCGAGCCAGTCGCGCGCGCGGATGACCCGGCCCGCGGCGTCCAGCAGTCCGACGTGAGCCGTGACGATGCGGTCGGCGGTGACGTCGATGCCCGTGGTCTCGAGGTCGAACACCCCGATCATGCGCACCCAGTCCGGCACGTCCCACAGCGGCAGCTGTTCGGGACGCGGGCGGCTCATGCCGATCACGGTATGCGCCGCTTCCGACATCGCGGCGCAGGCGCTCCGCGCGCACCGGAGGCGGAGCCGCGCCTCGTAGACTCGACGGGTGACCGCCCCGAATCCGTACGCCCCGCTGCTCGACGCGATCCCCGTCGAGCGGCGCGAGGTCGGCGTGCTGGGCGGCGTGACGGCGTACTGGGTCTACGGCCCGGCCGATGCGGCCGTCACGGTCGTGGCGGTGCACGGCTTCCGGGGCGAGCATCATGGGCTCGAGCCCGTGGTGGCGCACCTCCCGTCGGTGCGGGTGATCTCGCCCGATCTGCCGGGATTCGGCGAGACGGCGCCGGTGCCCAACCGCCGGCACGACCTCGACCTCTACGCCGAGTGGCTGCGCGAGTTCGCCGCCGCCGTGGCACCGGGGGCCGTGATCCTCGGCCACTCGTTCGGCTCGATCGTGGTGGCGGCCGCCGTCGCCGGCGGGCTCGCCACGCCCCGCGTCATCCTGGTGAACCCGATCGGCGCACCGGCGCTCGAGGGACCGCGCGGCGTGCTCACGCGACTCGCCGTCTTCTACTACTGGGTCGGGACGAAGCTGCCGAAGCGGCTCGGCGATGCGCTGCTGCGCAACGGCCTGATCGTCCGGGTGATGAGCGTGTCGATGGCGAAGACCAAGGACCCCGGCATCCGTCGATTCGTGCACGATCAGCACGACACGTACTTCTCGCGCTTCGCCGACCGGGATGTGCTGCACGACGCGTTCCTCGCCTCGGTGTCGAACGACGTGCGCGCGTTCGCTCCGCGCATCGCGCAGCCGACGCTGCTCGTCGCCGCGCAGCGCGACGACATCACGCCCATCGAGGCGGAGCGGCGACTCGCCACGATGTTCCCGGATGCCGAGCTGGTGGAGATCCCCGACGTCGGGCACCTGATCCACTACGAGACGCCGGCTCCCGCCGCCGACGCGATCACGCGCTTTCTCGCGCCTTCCGACGCCGATACGCGTTGACGTTCATGCGGTTGCCGCAGTTGCCGATGTCGCAGTAGCGCTTCGAGCCGTTCTTCGAGAAGTCCACGTAGACGCCGTCGCAGTCGTCGGCGGCGCAGATCCGCACACGGTCGTACTCGTCGGCTCGGATGACGTCGACGAACGCCAGCGCCGCCTCGACCATGATGCGGGTCGCGAGCGGGGCGTCATCGCTCGTCGCATGGATGTGCCAGTCGAATCCGTCGTGAATGACCAGGCGGGGGAGTGCCTGGCCGTCGCGGAGCATCTCGTTGACGAGCGGCACGGCACCGTCGCGGTCGACCTCCCACAGCTGTCGCAGCCGTCGCCGGACCGCGCGGATGGCCGCGAGCTCGGCATCATCACGCCGGATGAGCCCGGTATAGGGGTTGACGCGGAGATAGTCCTCGAAGTCCTCGAGGGTCGAGAGCGTGTCTTCGTCGTCGTAGCCGGGCAGCGTGTTCACCAGGTACGACGCCGCGCGCAGATTCTGCTCGGTGTCATGAATGAAAACCACGTTGACTCCTGACATGCTGGTCCGGTACTGTCACCAGTGTAAGCACGTTTCACCCCTGACAGACGGACGTCGCCATGACCGCCCCGACCGCATCCCCTTCGGTTGCGCTGCTGGGCGCGGCTCCCCGTTCGAGCGCGCGGCTGCGCACCAGCGGATTGTTCATGGGAGTCGCCTCCGCTCTCGCGTTCTCGTCGAGCGGACCGTTCGTCAAGCCGCTGCTCGAGGCCGGCTGGTCCCTCGGTGCGGCCCTGCTCGTGCGCATGGGCGTCGCCGGACTGGTCTTGTCGCCGGCGCTGTTCCTGGCGATGAAGCGACAGCGCGGCTTCCTGCGCCGGCACTGGCGCCTCATCGCCGGCTTCGGCCTCATGCCCGTGCTCGGCTGCCAGCTCTTCTTCTTCTCGGCGATGCAGCGGATGCCCGTCGCCGTCGCCCTGCTGATCCAGTACCTCGCCCCGGTCATGCTCGTCGTGGCGGTGTGGGTCCGGACGCGCAAAGCTCCCTCGGCGCTCGTGCTGTGGGGGTCGGTGGTGGCGATCGTGGGCCTGGTGCTCGTCGTGGACATCTCGGGCGCGTCGTTCGATCTGATCGGCACCCTGTTCGCCCTCGCCGCAGCCGTCTGCGTGTGCGCCTACTTCGTGATCTCGGAACGCGCCGGCGACGATCTGCCGCCGCTGGCGCTCGCGGCGAGCGGGCTGCTGACGGGCGCGATCGTCATGGGGATCCTCTGCGCCACCGGCATCATGCCGTTCCAGGCACCCGCGGTGTCGGTGGTGCTGGCCGGGGTATCGGTGCCGTGGTGGATGCCGCTGCTCTGGGTCGCCGGCATCGCGACGACGCTCGGCTACGCGCTCGGCGTGATGGCGGTTCCGCGCATCGGCTCGCGGGTCGCGTCGTTCGTGGGGTTGTCGGAAGTGCTGTTCGCCCTCATGTTCGCGTGGATCTTCCTCGCCGAGGTGCCGGCGCCCGTGCAGTTCGCGGGGGGCGCGCTGATCCTGGTGGGTGTGGTGCTGGTGCGCGCCGACGCCTCGTCGACGGGCAGCCTCCCACCTACTCCTCCCGCGCCAGGCCCATGAGCGGAGTGACGCGATGGGGGATGACCTCGCCCATCACAAGGGATGTCTCGGTGCGCTCGATGCCTTCGATGGCGAGGATGCGGGCGTCGGTGTCGAACAGGTGCTGCGTGTCGCGGCAGGCCACCCGCACCAGCAGATCGACCTGACCTGACAGGCCGTGCGCCTGCACGACCTCGGGTACACGCGCGAGCTCGATCGCGATGCGGGGGAGATCCGCCTGCCGCACGATGACGCTGATGAACGCCTCGATCGGGAAGCCCAGCGAAGCGGATGAGATCGCCCGTTCATACGACAGGAACACCCCCGCCTTCTCCAGGCGCGACATGCGCGCCTGGACCGTGTTGCGCGAGAGGCCGAGGCGCTCCGCGAGTGCGACGACGGTGGCTCGGGGATCGGCGGAGAGCGCGGCCAGCAGTTCCAGGTCGACATGATCGAGGGCACTCATAGTGCCAAACGTTAGCACGGTATGGGTGGTCGTGACTTATCAACATGCTCAAGCAGAGCGCGAATGCTTGAGCGAGGTGCGATACGGACGTAGCCTCGACGTAGTCGGCGACGAAGCCGGCGCACGCGAAGCGGCTCCTCACGAGGGGGCCCGCAACGAGGAGTGATGACGATGACGCACACCCTGACACCGACAGCGGATCTCGCCACCGACATCGACGATGTCGCGCGACTGCTGACGCCTGACGGCGAGCGCATCGCCGACCCCGAGCTCGATCGCTGGGTCGCCGACGTCGACGCCGCGACGCTGCGCGGCCTGTATCGCGACATGGTGCTCCTGCGACGCATCGACACCGAGGGCGTCGCCCTGCAACGACAGGGCCAGCTCGGCCTGTGGCCGCCCTGCCAGGGGCAGGAGGCGACCCAGATCGGCACGGCGCGCGCGCTGCGTGCCGACGACTTCGCGTTCCCGAGCTACCGCGAGACGGGCGTGGTCTACGCGCGCGGCGGCAAGCCCTCGGACTTCGTGCTCGCGTGGCGCGGCGAGGAGCACTCCACCTACAACCCGTACGACATCAACACCGCGACGCAGCAGATCATCATCGGCGCGCAGGCGCTGCACGCGGTCGGCTACGCGATGGGCGTGCAGCGGGACGGCGGCGACCAGGTCTCGGTCGCGTACTTCGGCGACGGCGCGTCCAGCCAGGGCGACGTGAACGAGGCGATGGTCTTCGCCGCCTCCTTCGGCGCACCGGTCGTCTTCATGTGCACCAACAACCAGTGGGCGATCTCCGAACCCGTCTCCGTGCAGGCGAAGTTCCCCATCGCCGGGCGGGCGCCGGGCTTCGGCATCCCGAGCATGCGCGTGGACGGCAACGACGTGCTCGCCTGCTTCGCCGCGATGCGCTGGGCGCTCGACAACGCGCGCCGCGGCAACGGGCCGGCCTTCATCGAGGCGGTCACGTACCGCATGGGCCCGCACACGACCTCGGACGACCCCACGCGCTACCGCGACAAGGAAGAGGTCGAGAAGTGGCGCCGCCGCGACCCGATCGCCCGCCTTGAAGCGCTGCTGCGCGCGCGTGGCGAGTTCGACGAGGCCTTCGTCGCCACCGTCGAGGCGGATGCCGATGCGCTGGCCTCCGGCGTCCGCGAGGCCGCGATGACCGCCACGACCCGCGCGCCGCTGACCGTGCTCGACAACGTCTACGCCGAGCCGCACTCCGGTCTCGAGGAGCAGCGCGCGTGGTTCGGCGCCTACCTCGACGGATTCGCTCCCGCGACCGAGGGGGTGTGACGATGGTGCAGCTCACGATGGCGAAGGCCATCAACGAGGGACTCCGCCGCGCCATGGCCGACGACCCGAAGGTGCTCGTCATGGGCGAGGACATCGGCAAGCTCGGCGGCGTGTTCCGCATCACCGACGGGCTGCTCGATGAGTTCGGAGCCCAGCGCGTGGTCGACACGCCGCTCGCCGAGGCGGGCATCATGGGCACCGCGGTCGGGCTCGCCTTCCGCGGGTACCGGCCCGTCGTCGAGATCCAGTTCGACGGCTTCGTCTACCCCGCGTTCGACCAGATCGTGTGCCAGGTGGCCAAGCTCCACTACCGCACGCGCGGCAACGTGACGATGCCGATCACCATCCGCATCCCGTGGGCGGGCGGCGTCGGCGCGGCCGAGCACCACTCCGAGTCTCCGGAGGCCTACTTCGTCCACACGTCGGGGCTCCGCGTGATCGCGGTCTCGAACCCGCAGGACGCGTACATCATGCTGCGGCAGGCCATCGCCTCGAACGACCCCGTGGTGTACTTCGAGCCGAAGCGCCTCTACCACTCCAAGGGCGAGGTCGACCTCGACGTGGCGCTGGCGGACGCGCCGCCGATGGGTCTGGCGCGCGTCGCCCGCGAGGGAAGCGACGT
Organism: Microbacterium sp. B35-04; assembly: GCF_010634885.1. Lineage (NCBI taxonomy): Bacteria > Bacillati > Actinomycetota > Actinomycetes > Micrococcales > Microbacteriaceae > Microbacterium > Microbacterium sp. B35-04. The sequence goes on from NZ_MWLP01000030.1 coordinate 134,026, forward strand.
GACGCTCCTGACCTACGGCTCGCAGGTCGCGACCGCCATGGATGCCGCCACCGCCGCCGAGGACGACGGCGTGTCGATCGAGGTCATCGACCTGCGATCGATCTCGCCGGTCGACTACCGCACCGTCACGGCATCCGTCCGCAAGACCGGCCGCGTCGTCGTCACCCACGAGGCGGCCCGCGAGGCGGGCGTCGGCGCCGAGCTCATCGCCAGCGTGACCGAGCGCTGCTTCAACTACCTGGAGGCTGCGCCGCAGCGCGTCACGGGGCACGACATCCCGTACCCGCCCGCGAAGCTCGAGAAGCACCACCTGCCCGATCTCGACCGCATCCTCGACGCCGTCGATCGCGTCATGGACCGGCCGAACAGCCTGAGCGGGGTGCTCGACTGATGGCGCAGGACTTCCACCTCCCCGACCTCGGCGAAGGGCTTCCCGAGGCCGAGCTCGTGCAGTGGCAGGTCGCCGTGGGCGACACCGTCGCACTCAACCAGACGATCGCCGAGGTCGAGACGGCCAAGGCCGTCGTCGAGCTGCCCTCTCCGTATGCGGGCACGGTCACGGCGCTGCACGCCGAGGCCGGCGATGTCATCGCCGTGGGCTCGGTGCTGATCTCCTTCGATACGGGGGGAACGGCCCCCACGCCCTCACCGGCCGCATCGGTCGAGGCATCCGCTCCCGACACCGCCGCGAGCGCGCCCGCACCGCCGGCCACGGCATCGGAGCCGAACCTGGTCGGCTACGGCGCCGCGCCGCGCGGAACCGGGCGGCCGCAGCGTCGCGCCCGCGTCGCCGCGTCCCCTGCGCCGGCAGCCGACACCGCGGTACTGGAAGCCGCGCCGCACGACGCGATCCAGTTCGCCGATGTCGTGGAGCGTCCGCTCGAACGTCCGCGGTCGACGCCGCCGGTGCGCAAGTTCGCGAAACAGCTGGGCGTTGATCTCGCCCTCGTCGAGGCATCCGGCGCGTCCGGCGTGATCACCCGCGCCGACGTCGAGGCGTACGCCGAGCGGGTGGGAGCGGTCGCCGCCCCGGTGGTCGACTCCGAGTCGCGTGAGCCGGTCGAGCGGTTCGAGCTGCCCGCACCGGACAGCGCAGGCGAGCGCACGACCCGCACGCCGATCCGCGGTGTCCGGCGCATGACGGCGGAGGCGATGGTGCGCAGCGCCTTCACGGCGCCGCACGTCACGACCTTCCTGACGGTCGACGTCACCGCGACGAGCGAGCTCATCGCCTCGCTGCGAGCCGACCGCCAGCTGCAGGACCACCGGATCGGCGTCATGGCCGTCGCCGCGAAGGCCGTGTGCCTGGCGCTGGCGCGCCACCCCGGCCTCAACTCGAAGTGGGACGAAGACGCCGGCGAGATCGTCGAGCACCATTATGTGAACCTCGGCATCGCCGCGGCTACGGGGCGCGGGCTGGTCGTGCCCAACATCCGCGACGCACAGGAGCTGAACCTGGTGGAGCTGGCCGACGCCATCCGCGGTCTCGCCGAGACCGCGCGCGCCGGCAAGACGGCCCCGGCCGACATGATGGGCGGGACATTCTCGATCACCAACGTCGGCGTGTTCGGCGTCGACGCCGGCACGCCGATCATCAACCCGGGGGAGGCCGGCATCCTCGCGATCGGCGCGGTACGACGCCAGCCCTGGGAGCACCGCGGTGAGATCGCCCTGCGCGACGTGATGACGCTCGCGCTGTCGTTCGACCATCGACTGGTCGACGGGGAGCAGGGCTCCCGCTTCCTGGTCGACGTCGCCGACATCCTCCGCGAGCCCGGGCGGGCGATGCTGCTGCGCTAGCAGGCCACTGACCGGCCGGCACCTTGGGGGTCGGCCGGTCAGCTCCTCTTCGGGTAGAAGAGACCGAGGCCGTGCTGCTGGAGCACGTCGTACGCCTCGGCGTACGACTCGGGCTCCGGTGCGTCCGGCGGTCCGTACCGCGCGAGCAGGAGGCCCAGCAGCCCGCGCCCGGGAGGACTGAGCGGCTTGGCCTGGTGCGCGCCGTCACGGAGGTCGATGCGCTCGTCCTCGTGCGGATTGGGCGGCACATACATCGGGTGCACGAGCGGCCAGGTGGACGGGTCTCGCGGGACGTCGAGGTTGACCACCGAGAACAGGTCGCGGGCGGTCGCGTCGCGGCGCGTGAGCGGGCGCAGGCCGTGCAGACGTGCGAGGGTCGCGATCACGGCGCCGTGGTGCATCTCGTCGTGCACGATGGTGCCGCTGCGCGTGTACGCCGAAACGGCGATCGCGGGAACGCGCACGCCCAGGCGTTCGAACGTGAAGCCCATCTCACCGGGTGCGTCGTCGGCGACGGGCGGCACGGCGACCGGGGGAGGGACGTGGTCGTACGTGCCCCCGTGCTCGTCGAACGTGATCAGCAGGAGCGTGTTCAGCGCGTTCGAGCCGTCCGGCGTGGTGCTGGCCCTGACGGCGTTGTAGACGTCGGCGACGAGCTTCTCGCCGGCGCGCACATCCGAGACGGCGGAATCGAGCACCGGCGCGCCGTCGACCTCGCTCTCGCGGTACACGCCGAAGGGCGGGTGGAAGTCGTTGTGGTTGTAGACCATCCGCGGCTCGATGAACGCGTACGCGGGCAGCCGGCCTGCGGCGGCATCGTCGAAGAACTCCGACATGTGGCCGAAGCGGCCGGTGCGCCAGTACTGCTCGACAGCCGGCGCGTGCATCATGCCGGTGAGCGAGACGAGCTGCATCTCGTCGAAGTACACCTTCCACGGGATCCCGGCCTCTTCGAGGCGGTTGAAGATCGTGGGCGCCGCAGGCGCGTCCAGCCATTTGTCGTAGCCGCCGCCGTGCTTGTTCGTGACGAATCCGTGCGACGTGGAGGCGTGGAAGAAGGACCGGTTGCAGTAGGTCTGCGAGGGCACAGCGGCGAACCAGGCGTCGAAGACCGCGAAGCCCTTCGCGAGAGTGGAGAGCACCGGCAACTGCTCGGGCGAGAAGCCGCCCATGATGTGGGAGGCCTCCTCCAGCGTCGGCGCCTTCCCGCGACGCAGCCGCTCGACGTTGTTCCAGTAGTCGCGGACGAAGCCATCCATCGTCGGGACGGTGCCGGCGGGCGGTGCGTTGAAGGGCGCCGCCATGTCGCCGACCTGACTGGTCGCATTGGTCGCGGGCGTCACGGTGTCGAACAGCTGCGTGTTGACGTGGGGGAACTCCTCGCCGGGATCCGGGTTCGGGCGGCCCATCACCTCATCGGTGGGGCCGCTGTAGGTGTGTGCGGCGATGCGCTCGCCGCCGGGCGCCGAGTTGGCGTAATCGCCGAAAGCGAGCCCGTCGAACGTCTCGCCGTCGGGGACGGTGTCGGGCGTGTAGAGCCACCCGAGCAGGTTGTCGAACGAGCGGTTCTCGCCCATCACGACGACCACATGATCGAAGCCGGGTTCGGAGCGCGCGGGCATGGCGGCCAGGTCGAGCGAACCCTCGCGCACACCGAGCTCATGCCCGATGGCGGCGCCTGCCGCCGCTCCGACCGCTCCACCGACCACGAGCCCGGCCGTCGCGATGCCGCCGAGCTTCAGGAAGTCGCGCCGCGAGCTGTCGATGCCGTCGGAGTGCCGGCGTGCGACGTCGCTCGCCTCGCCGTGAGCCGCCGGCTGCGCGTCGTCCGTGTGGCCATCCCCCGCCATGGTGGGTCCAGATTAGGGCACGCGGGCGGGTCAGGCGGTCAGCGAGGCGTGGGCCATCGAGTGGAGGATGCCGCGCAGGTCGCGTTCGCCGGGGCGCGAGCGTGACGCGTGCACGGTGTGGGGCGTCGAGTTGATGAGCCCGAAGCACGCGTGCGCGCGCACGCGCAGATCGTCGTCATCGCGGTCCGGATGGATGGTGGAGAGGATGCCGATCCACACCTCGACGTATTCGCGCTGGAGGCGCCGCACCGTGTGCCGGTCGTCGTCGCTGAGGCTGGCCAGATCGCGATCCTGGACCCGGATGACGTCGGCGTCACGGAGAGCGAACTCGACGTGGAACGCGATGATGGCCTCGAGCTGATCGGCCGGCTGGTCGAGCGAGGACAGCACGGCCCGTCCGCCCGCCAGCAGCCGCTCGCTCACCTCGAGGAGGATGGCACCCAGCAGCGCCTGCTTGTTGGCGAAGTGACGGTAGAGGGCGGGCCCGCTCACGCCGACGGCGCCGCCGATGTCTTCGAGGCTGACGCCGCTGAACCCGCGCTCGGCGAACAGGGTGGCCGCCTCACGGAGGATGGCGGCGTGGCGGTCCGCCTTCGCGCGGTCGCGGTCGGTGCCGGCGTTCGTCATTTCCGTACTCCGCTTGTCGGTTCCGTCAGGGCTTGTCATTTCAGTTAAGGATCGCTAACCTGAACCTCAGTTAGTGAACACTAACCAATCCGATCGCGTTCCGACAACGGGCGTGATCCGATCGTGACGTCGACGCAGATGACACGGGAGGCGCAGATGAGCGTGCTGAGCACCGCGGCGGTGCGCGACGACGCCTTCGCACGGGCGCATGCCGCCCAGCAGGAGCTGGCACAAGCGCTCCGCGAGCGGCTGGCCGCGGCATCCCTCGGCGGGCCCGCGGCCTCACGCGAGCGCCACGTCGCCCGCGGCAAGCTGCTGCCGCGTGACCGTGTCGCGCGGCTGCTCGACGAGGGGAGCCCGTTCCTCGAGGTCGCGCCCCTCGCCGCGGAGGGTCTGTACGGCGGGGACGCGCCGGCGGCCGGTGTCATCGCGGGCATCGGGCTGGTCCACGGACGCCAGGTGATGGTGGTGTGCAACGACGCGACGGTCAAGGGCGGCACGTACTATCCGCTCACCGTGAAGAAGCACCTCCGCGCGCAGGAGATCGCGTTCGAGAACCGCCTGCCGTGCGTCTATCTCGTCGACTCGGGCGGCGCGTTCCTGCCGATGCAGGACGAGGTCTTCCCCGACCGCGACCACTTCGGGCGCATCTTCTTCAACCAGGCACGGCTCTCGGCCGCCGGCGTCCCGCAGATCGCCGCGGTCCTGGGTTCCTGCACCGCCGGCGGTGCGTACGTCCCGGCTATGAGCGACGAGACGGTCATCGTCCGGGGCCAGGGCACCATCTTCCTGGGCGGCCCGCCGCTCGTCAAAGCCGCGATCGGCGAGGTCGTCACCGCCGAGGAGCTCGGCGGGGGAGAGCTGCACGCCCGCCGCTCCGGCGTCGTGGACCACCTCGCCGAGGACGACGAGCACGCCCTCGAGATCGTCCGCGACATCGTCGCCACCCTGCCGCTGCCGGCCGCGCCCGCATGGGACGTCGTGCCGAGCGTGCCGCCCGCGGTCGACCCGTCCGACCTGTACGGGGTCGTCCCCGTCGACGTCAACCAGCCCTACGACGTGCGCGAGGTCATCGCGCGCCTCGTCGACAGCAGCGAGTTCCACGAGTTCAAGCGCGAGTACGGCGACACGCTGGTCACCGGCTTCGCCCGCCTCCACGGGCATCCCGTCGGCATCGTCGCCAACAACGGGGTGCTGTTCAGCGAGTCGGCGCAGAAGGGCGCGCACTTCATCGAGCTCTGCGACCAGCGCGGCACGCCGCTGCTGTTCCTGCAGAACATCTCCGGCTTCATGGTGGGACGGGATGCCGAGGCCGGCGGTATCGCGAAGGACGGCGCCAAGATGGTCACAGCCGTCGCCACCACGCGCGTCCCGAAGCTCACCGTCGTGATCGGCGGCTCATTCGGCGCCGGCAACTACTCGATGTGCGGCCGGGCGTACTCGCCGCGGTTCCTGTGGACCTGGCCCGCGAGCCGCATTTCGGTGATGGGCGGGAACCAGGCCGCCTCGGTGCTCTCGACCGTCAAGCGCGACCAGCTGGAGGCCCGCGGCGAGGACTGGTCGCAGGCGGACCAGGCGGCGTTCGAGGCGCCGATCCGTGCCCAGTACGAGGAGCAGGGGAGCCCTTACTACGCCACCGCCCGGCTCTGGGACGACGGCGTCGTGGACCCGCTCGACACCCGCGACCTGCTCGGACTCGCGCTGGACGTCGTCTCGCGCACACCGCTGCCCGAACCGCGCTTCGGCGTCTTCCGGATGTGATCCCCGTGACTCCTGCCCCGACCATCGAGCCTGCCGACGGCCCGCCCTTCTCGACCGTGCTGGTCGCCAATCGCGGCGAGATCGCACGCCGGGTGATCCGCACGCTGCGGCGGCTCGGCATCCGCTCGGTCGCCGTCTACAGCGATGCGGACGCCGACGCGCCGCACGTGCGCGAGGCCGACGTCGCGGTGCGGATCGGGCCGGCTGCGGCATCCGCGTCCTATCTCGACATCGCCGCGGTGATCGCCGCCGCCTGCGAGACGGGTGCCGAGGCGATCCATCCCGGCTACGGGTTCCTCTCCGAGAACGCGGGTTTCGCGCGCGCCTGCGCCGACGCCGGGATCGTGTTCATCGGTCCGGGGGAGCGCGCCCTCGACGTGATGGGCGACAAGATCCGCGCGAAGGAGCACGTCACCGCGCACGACGTGCCGACCGTCCCCGGCTTCAGCGCCCTGAGAGACGACGGCACTGCGATGACCGACGCCGACATCGCCGCGGCGGCGGGCGAGGCGGGGTACCCGCTGCTGGTCAAGCCTTCAGCGGGCGGGGGTGGCAAGGGCATGCAGGTGGTGCGCGCGGCGACCGAGCTGCCGGAGGCGCTGGCCACGGCCCGGCGGGTGGCCGCCGCGGCATTCGGCGACGACACGCTGCTGCTGGAGCGTCTCATCGAGCGCCCGCGTCACATCGAGGTGCAGGTGCTCGCGGACGCGCACGGCACCGTCATCCATCTCGGCGAGCGCGAGTGCACGCTGCAGCGCCGGCATCAGAAGGTCATCGAGGAAGCGCCTTCGCCGGTGGTGGATGCCGCCACCCGCGCGCGCCTCGGAGCCGCTGCCTGCGCGGCTGCCGCCAGCGTGGACTACCGGGGCGCCGGCACCGTCGAGTTCCTCGTGGCGGGCGACCGCCCCGACGAGTTCTTCTTCATCGAGATGAACACGCGCCTGCAGGTCGAGCACCCGGTGACCGAGCTCGTGACCGGCGTCGACCTCGTCGAGCAGCAGCTCCTGGTCGCCGCGGGCCGCCCGCTCGCGCTCGCGCAGGACGACATCCGCCTCGACGGGCACGCGATCGAGGCCCGCGTGTACGCGGAGAGTCCCGAGCGCGGCTTCCTGCCGGCGACCGGCGACGTGCTCGTGTGGCGTGAGCCCCGCGGGGTGCGGACGGATGCCGCGGTCCAATCGGGCAGCGTCGTGTCGTCCGACTACGACCCGATGATCGCCAAGGTCATCGCCCACGGCGGCGACCGCACCGAGGCGATCGCGCGGCTGGACGCCGCGCTCGCCGAGACCGTGCTCCTCGGCGTCGACAGCAACCTCGGATTCCTGCGAGCGCTGCTGGCCGATCCCGGCGTCCGCGCCGGTGACATGGACACCGGACTCATCGACCGCCTGCCCGCGTACGCGGCCCCGATGCCGGGTGAGGCGGCGCTCGCCGCGGCAGCCGTGGCGGGGGAGCTCGCTCGCGTGCGGGGCGCGGAGCCGGTCCGATCGGCGGCCGGCCCGCTGTGGCTCGCCGGCACCGGTTGGCGCGCGGGAAGCGCACCAACCGGCCGAACGGTCGCGATCGAGGAGGAGAGTGGTGCCGTGGTCGCCGTCTCCGCTCCCGACCTCGGCCCCGCGTCGTTCTCCGCCATGGATCCGCGGCGGGTGAGCGCGTCGCCGGAGGGTGCCGGCGCCGACGCCGCGCACCGCGTGCCGTCGCACGCCGCCTCGACGGGGTACGCCACCGTCCCCGGCGTGACGGTGGCGACAGATCCGACGGGGTGGATCTGGGTGCACGCCGACGCCGCGACTCACCGGCTTCGCCCCCTCACCCGTCGCCAGGCGATGGAGAAGCGCCTCGCCGCACGTGAGCGCGATGCCGCCGCCACCGATCCCGAGCTGCGTGCCCCGATGCCTGGCGCGGTCGTCGCGCTCCACGTCGCCGACGGCGCGACCGTCGCTTGCGGCGACCGCATCGTGACCATCGAGGCCATGAAGATGGAGCACCCCGTCGTCGCCCCCCACGCGGGCGTCCTGCGCCTCGACGTCTCGACCGGTGACCAGGTGCGCCGCGACCAGGTGCTCGCGCACGTCACCGCCGCAGAACCCGCCCACGAGGCATCCGACACCCCCTCCTGAAACCGAGGAACCCATGGACCACTCCAACCTGACCGACGACGAGCGAGAGCTCGCCCGCATGGTGCGCGACTTCGCCGACCAGGTCGTCGCGCCGCAGGCCTACGAGGCCGACCGCACGAAGACGCTGCCGATGGACGTCGTCGCCCAGATGGGGGAGCTGGGCCTGTTCGGCCTGCCGTTCCCCGAGGAGTACGGCGGGCAGGGTGGCGACTACTTCGCCCTCTGCCTCGCGATCGAGGCGCTCGGCCGCGTCGATCAGTCCCTCGCGATCACGCTCGAGGCCGGCGTGAGTCTCGGCGCCATGCCGGTGTTCCGCTTCGGCACCGAGGAGCAGAAGCAGGCGCTGCTGCCCGATCTGCTGGCGGGCCGTGGGCTCGCCGGCTTCGGGCTGACCGAGCCGGAGGCGGGCTCCGACGCGGGCGCGACCCGCACCACGGCGATGCTGGAGGGCGGGGAGTGGGTGATCAACGGCTCGAAGCAGTTCATCACCAATTCGGGCACGTCCATCACCCGGTTCGTGACCGTGACGGCGGTCACGGGGGAGCAGGACGGCCGCAAGCAGATCTCGACGATCATCGTGCCGTCCGGGACTCCGGGGTTCACCGTGGAGCCCGGCTACGACAAGGTCGGCTGGCACGCCTCCGACACGCACCCGCTGACCTTCCAGGACGCGCGGGTGCCCGAGGGGAACCTCCTCGGCGAGCGCGGTCGCGGCTTCGCGAACTTCCTGCACATCCTCGACGAGGGACGCATCGCCATCGCCGCGCTGTCGACCGGTGCCGCGGAAGGATGCCTGGAGGCCGCCGTCGACTACGCCAAGAAGCGCACGGTGTTCGGCGACGCGCTGGCGACGCGACAGGGCATCCAGTTCCTGCTCGCGCGCATGCAGCTGCGCGTGCACAACGCGCGCCTGGCCTGGCACCACGCGGCCCGGTTGCGCGACGCCGGCAAGCCGTTCAAGACGGAGGCCGCGATCGCCAAGCTCACGGCGAGCGACGCCGCGATGGACAACGCCCGCGACGCGACCCAGGTGTTCGGGGGCAACGGGTTCATGAACGAGTACCCGGTCGCGCGTCACTACCGCGACTCGAAGATCCTCGAGATCGGCGAGGGCACGAACGAGGTGCAGCTGCTCGTGATCGCGCGGGCGCTCGGAGTGGCGTGAGGGTAGCGTGACAGGCGTGACCGAAGAGACGCGGGCGATCATCCAACGCGGCCTGTACTACGACGAGCTCGAGCTGGGCGCCCGCTACCTGCATCGCCCCGGCCGAACGGCCACCGAGGCCGACAATGTGCTGTTCTCGTCGCTGACCATGAACACGCAGGCCCTCCACCTGGATGCCGCGTTCTCCGAGTCCCAGCCGTTCGGTCAGCGCCTCATGAACTCGATGTGGACGCTCGCGACGATGGTCGGGGCATCCGTCTCGCAGATCACGCAGGGCACGCTGGTCGCCCAGCTCGGGCTCTCCGACATCTCGTTCCCCGCACCGCTGTTCCACGGCGACACGCTCTACACCGAGACCGAGGTCGTCGACAAGCGGCTGTCGGCATCGCGGCCGGGGCAGGGCATCGTCACCCTGCGCCACACCGGCCGCAACCAGCGCGACGAGATCGTCGCCGTCGCCACGCGGACCGCCCTGATGTGGTGCGCGCCGTCGACCCCGGAGAGGACCCCATGAGCTTCGACCTCGGCCCCGCACTGCTGTTCTGCCCGGCCGACCGTCCCGAGCGCTACGCCAAGGCCTTCGATCGCGCCGACGCCGTCATCCTCGACCTGGAGGACGCCGTCGCACCCGGCGACAAGACGGCGGCACGCGGCCACCTCATCGAATCGGAGCTCGACCCCGCGCGCGTCGTCGTGCGGGTGAACCCGCCGGAGACGGATGCGTTCATCGCCGACATGGCGACTCTTTCGCAGACCGACTACCGGCGCATCATGGTGGCCAAGTCCGAGTCGCCCAAGCGGATCGCCCGCATCGATGCGCGCTTCGAGGTCGTCGCCCTCTGCGAGACCGCGAAGGGCGTCGCCCAGGCCGACCGCATCGCTGCGCTCGACAACGTCGTCGCCATGATGTGGGGTGCCGAAGACCTCGTGGCGAGCCTGGGCGGCACGTCCAGCCGTAAGCCCAACGGCCGCTATCGCGACATCGCGCGCTACGCACGGTCGCGCGTGCTGCTGGCGGCGGGCGCACGCGGCAAGGCGGCGATCGATGCCGTGCACCTCGACATCGACGACGTGAAGCGCCTGGCCATCGAGGCAGCGGATGCCGCGGCATCCGGATTCCGTGCCACCGCCTGCATCCATCCGAGCCAGGTGCCGGTCATCCGCTCCGCGTACCGTCCCGATGAGAAGACGGTGGCGTGGGCGCGCGCGGTGCTCTCGGCCGCCGAGCGCGAACGAGGCGTGTTCTCGTACGACGGGCGCATGGTCGACGAGCCGGTGCTGCGGCACGCGCGCGGCGTGCTGGCCCGCGCCGACTCATGAGCGCCGAATCCGAGCTCACCCCGCGCCTCGGCAAGGTCGCGCGACGAGAGCTCGCCCTTCACGGCATCACCCGGTACGACCAGCTCGGCGCCCGCTCGCGCGCGGAGATGCTGGCGATCCACGGCGTCGGTCCCAAGGCGATCCGGATCCTCGACGAGGAGCTCGCCGCCCGCGGTCAGTCCTTCGCGGACTGACGCACCCGCTCGTCGGCGACCTCGCGTGCCACACGGCCGATGAGGTCGTACGGGATGTCCTTCGCGTGCGGGAAGACGACCGAATCCTTCTCGGCGCGGTAGGGGGCGATCTCGGACTCCATCGGCTCCGGGAGGCGCGGCACGGGGTACAGGCCGATGTGCTTCTTCCAGCCGGCGAAATGCAGCGCATAGCGGCCGCCGAGCATGATGGCGGCGATGCCGTAGCGCATCTTCTCTTCAGGCCTGCTGCCGGATGCCGCCGTGACGGCGTCGACGATCTCCGTGCGGATGCGGGCCAGTCGTGCCGAGACGTCGGGCGGGAAGCCCTCGATGTACTCGTCGACGGTGGCGGGAGCGGCCATGGCGCCGAGCCTAGGCGATGAGCCCGGCGTACGCGACGAGCCGGAGGTGATCGCGCTCGTAGACGAAGTCGTGGGCGGATCCGTTGAGGAGCCGCTCGCCGGCAGGAGGCAGTTCGTCGGCGGTGGCGTGGCGGATCATCTCGCGGATGAGCGCGCCGTGGCTGACCACGATCAACGATGACGCGGCGGGTGCGGTCGCGCGGCGGTGATCCCGCACGGCGCGGCCGAGCGCGGCGATCCCGCGCGTGCGCAGGTCGGTCCACGGCTCCGCGCCGGGCACCTCGGCGGTGTACGAGTCGCCCCACCGCTCGCGGAACTCGTCGAGGCCGACGCCTTCGGCCTCGCCGTACGAGCGCTCCCGGAGCCCGCGGTACGCCCGCGGAGCGGCCAGGCCCAGGTCGGCGGCGATGATCTCGGCCGTCTCGCGGGCCCTCGCGAGATCGCTCGACACGATCGTGGCAGGGACGCCAGGGTCGAGGCGATCGCGGAGCAGCGCGGCGGTCGCCCGCGCCTGGGCGCGCCCGGTGTCGTTGAGGGGGATGTCCGTCGCGCCCTGAATGCGCCGGTCGCGGTTCCAGTCGGTCTCGCCGTGGCGGATCAGGATCAGGGCGGTCACCCTCCGAGCCTACCCGGGCAGGATCAGGCGAGCTCCGGCAGCCGGTCGGCGAGCGCGCGGAGCACCTCGCTCGTGCCGGCGTCGATCTTGACCGTCGCGCGGGCGTCGGCGCGCGTCGCGCCGCGGTTCACGATGATGACGGGGAGGCGGCGACGTCGCGCGCGCTCGAGGAGGCGGATGCCCGAGTTGACGACGAGCGACGACCCCGCCACGATGAGCGCCTCGCTGGTGTGCACGAGCTGCTCGGCCTCGCGGAACTTCTCGGCGGGGATGAACTCGCCGAAGAACACGACGTCGGGTTTCAGCATCCCGCCGCAGATGCTGCAGGACGGGATGCGGAAGCCGTCGGTGCTCTCGGGGAGCACATCGCCGTCGGGGCCGAGCGGGACGTTCTCCGGCACCCGGATCCACGGATTGTCGTCTTCGACGCGACGTGCGAGATCACGCCGGTCGAACACCTGACCGCAGTGGGTGCAGAAGACGCGGCGCATCGTGCCGTGGAGCTCGACCACGCGCCGGCTGCCTGCGCGCACGTGGAGGCCGTCGACGTTCTGCGTGATGACCCCGGTGGCGAGGCCACGCGCCTCGAGGTCGGCGAGCGCGCGATGCCCGCCGTTCGGCTCCGCCGCCGCGAACGCCTTCCAGCCGAGGTGGCTGCCCACCCAGTACCGCCGTCGCGACGCGTCGCTCGAGAGGAACTGCTCCGCGGTCATCGGGGTGCGCACGGGCGCGCCCTCTCCGCGGTAGTCGGGGATCCCGGAATCGGTGGAGACGCCCGCACCCGTGAGCACCGCGATCCGGCGGCCGGCGAGCGTGGCGATCGCCTCGGCGACGGCATCCGTCGCACGGGCGTCGAATCCGGTCGCGATCGTCGTCACTGTGCACCCCCTTCGGGGTCAGTGTAGGCCCCGAGGTTTTCGGGGATGTTACGCCGGCGCACTGCGTGCCAGGATGAGCGCGGGGGCAGCTTCCAGGGCGCCAGCGCCGAGGAGTACGCGCGCTTCCTGGGGCGATTCTCCGCGCCCCTTGTCGTGCCGCTCGCCGTCGCCGGTCTCGGCGACGTCGCCTTCTCGATCACCGCACGGGCTGGACGGCGGTCGGCCTCGCCGGATGAGTCTCGTCGCCCCCATGCGACGATAGGACGCGATGCGCGCGACCAAGATCACCGACCCCGCCGACGACCGGCTCGCGGACTATCGCGATCTCACGGATGTCGCCCTTCGGCGCGTGCTCGAGCCCGAGGGCGGCCTGTACATCGCCGAGTCGGCCAAGGTCATCGCGCGGGCGATCGCGGCCGGGCACCGCCCCCGGTCGGTGCTCGTGCAGGAGAAATGGCTCGCCGACATCGAGGAACTCGTGACGGACCCCGTGCCGGTGTACGTCGTCACCCCCGACATCGCCGAGGCGCTGACGGGGTATGCCGTGCACCGCGGCGCCCTCGCGGCGATGCATCGGCCGGTGCTGCCCGCCGTGGCCGAGGTCGTGGCAGGGGCCCGGCTCGTCGTCGTGCTGGAGGACATCGTCGATCACACCAACGTCGGCGCGATCTTCCGCGCGGCGGCAGGACTCGGCGCCGACGCCGTGCTCGTCAGCCCCCGGTGCGCCGATCCGCTGTACCGGCGGAGCGTGCGGGTGAGCATGGGCACGGTGTTCCAGGTGCCCTGGACGCGTCTGCCCGAGTGGAGTGAGGCGCGCGGCGCGCTGCATGACGCCGGCTTCGAGCTCGCGGCCCTCGCTCTCGCCGACGGTGCGGTCCCGCTCGACGCGTTCAGCGCCCGCCGGCCCGAGCGTGTCGCCCTCATCCTCGGGGCCGAGGGCGACGGCCTCTCCCGGAAGGCCCTCGAGGCCGCCGACACGGTGGTGACGGTTCCGATGGCCGGCGGCGTCGACTCGCTCAACGTCGCGGCGGCGAGCGCGGTGGCGCTGTGGGAGCTCCGCGCTCGCTGAGCCGGCGCCCCTCGGCCGAGGCGAGCAGACGCGGGGCGCTCACACGCCGGGGCGGACGGTCACCTCGGTGAGTTCGGCGTCGCGCGGCAGATCGAGCGCCGCAAGGATCGTCGTCGCGACCGAGGCGGGGTCGATCCAGCGGGAGGCGTCGTAGTCCGCCCCCTCCTGCTGGTGCACCTTCTCCTGCATCGGAGTCGCCGTGCGCCCCGGGTACACCGTCGTCACGCGGATGCCGTTCGCGCGCTCCTCCTCGCGCAGCGCGTCGGCAATGGCGCGCACCGCGAACTTGCTCGCGGCGTACGAGCCCCACTCGGGGCTCACGCGAAGACCGGCGCCGGAGTTGACGAAGATCACCTGACCGCGCGAGATCCGCAGCGCGTGGATCAAGAGACGGGTGAGCTCGGCAGGGGCGATGGCGTTCACGGCGAGCTGCTGCTGCCACGTGGCGACGGGCGTCTCGGCGACGGCGCCGAGTTCGACGACGCCGGCGACGTGGATGAGCGAGTCGAGCCGGGCAGGGGTGCTCTGATGGCTGAACGCCCAAGACAGCCGCGCGGGGTCGGCCAGATCGCCCGCCAGCGTCTGTGCCCCGGGGAACCGCTCGCGCAGCTGCGCGGCCCGCCCGGCGTCGCGTGCGAGGAGCCACAGGTCGTCGCCGCGCTCGGCGAGACGGTCTGCGAGCGCGGCGCCGATGCCGGAGCCCGCTCCGGTGATGAGATGCGTCGCCATGTCAGTCCTCCTCGTCGCGGGAGGCGGCTGCCCCTGGGCTGAGCGAGGGGAGGGAAGCGGCGTCAGGCGGGGACGTCAGGGTCGTGACCGGCAACGGGTCAGGGCGCTTGGCGGTGACGGTGTCGCCCGAGGACTGGTGACGGAGGCGACGAAGCACCCAGGGCACCAGATGCGCGCGCGCCCACACCAGGTCGACGGCGCGCGCCTCGCGCCACGTGCGGATCGGGAGCGGGCCGGGCTGCATCGGCTGCAGGTCGTTGGGGACGTTGAGCGCGCGCAGCACCATTCGCGCGACCTCGTGGTGACCGAGCGAGTTGTAGTGCAGGCGGTCGTCGTCGAAGAAGCGCATGTCCTGCACTTCTTTGAGCGCCCACTGGTCGGCGACGATGCAGTCGTACCTGTCGGCGATCGAGCGGATGTTCTCGTTGTAGATCGCGACCTTGCCGCGGATGCCGCGGAACACCGGTGTGAATGCGGTGTCGATGCCGGTGAAGACCACGACCGTCGCACCGTCGCGCGAGAGCCGCACGACCGCGTCCTCGAACAGCTGCGCTGCCTTGTCGGGATCGCCGTTGGGACGGATGACGTCGTTGCCGCCCGCCGAGAACGTCACGAGATCGGGCTTGAGCGCGATCGCCGGCTCGATCTGCTCCTGCACGATCTGGCCGATGAGGCGCCCGCGGATCGCCAGGTTCGCGTACGCGAAGTCGTCGACCTGCTCCGACAGCACCTCCGCCACGCGGTCGGCCCACCCGCGGAGACCGTTCGGCGCCGCCGGCTCCGGGTCGCCGACGCCCTCGGTGAACGAGTCGCCGATGGCGACGTAGCGCCGCCACGGGTGCGGCCCCGCGTTGTCGGCGTAGTTGGGCGTGGGGGCATCTTCTGTCGTCGGCATCCGTCGTCCGTTCCTCGGCTCGCGGCCGGTGCCCAGGGTATCGCGCACAGCGGACGTCCGACGGTTCGACGGCTCCTGCGCCCGCCGCCCGGGGCGTGGCGGGCAACCCACGCCGGGAGCCGGGCCGCCACCCGGGGGTCGGCACCCTGATGTCGTCCGGGTCGTCTATCGTGGTGACTCGTTGTCTACGGGGGAGGTGCATTCGGTGACGGACGAAACGGCGGTCGAATCGCCGCCCGCGCTCACCGAACCGCCGACGCACGACCTGACCGCATCGCGCACTGCTGAGCCCCGCATCGCCGAGCCCGACACGGCCGAGCCCCGCACCGCCGAGCCCCACACCGCCGAGCCCCACACCGCCGAGCCCCATATCGGCAGCTTCGCGGCGGAGCACCTGTCGCCCACGTATCCCCAGCGCGCGCCGTGGGGCACGGCGCAGCGCCTGCGCGCGTGGCAGGCCGAAGCGCTCGACCTGTACTTCGGGATGGATGGCCCCGACGGGCCCGGCGGCGGTCCGCGCGACTTCCTCGCGGCGGCGACCCCGGGCGCCGGCAAGACGACGTTCGCCCTCCGCCTGGCGAGCGAGCTCCTCCGGCGCCGCATCGTGAACCGCGTCGTCGTGGTCGCCCCCACCGAGCACCTCAAGACACAGTGGGCGGATGCCGCGGCCCGCGTCGGCATCCGCCTCGATCCCGCGTTCAGCAACCGGCACGTCGCCCCGGCCCGCCAGTACCACGGCGTCGCCGTGACCTACGCGCAGGTCGCGGTGAAGGCATCCGTCCATCAACGCCTCACGATGGATGCGCGCACCCTCGTGATCCTCGACGAGGTGCACCACGGCGGTGACGCGCTGAGCTGGGGCGACGCGCTGCGCGAGGCGTACGCGCGGGCGACGCGCCGGCTGCTCCTCAGTGGAACGCCGTTCCGCAGCGACACCGCCCCGATCCCGTTCGTCGAGTACCACCCCGACCCGAAGGGGATCCGGGTCTCGCGCAGCGACTACGCGTACGGGTACAAGCGCGCGCTCGAAGACGGCGTGGTCCGCCCCGTGATCTTCCTCGTGTACGCCGGCCACATGCGCTGGCGCACCAAGACCGGCGACGAGATGGAGGCGCATCTCGGTCAGGACAACACGAAGGACATCACCTCGCAGGCGTGGCGCACCGCGCTCGACCCGGAGGGCGACTGGATTCCCGCGGTGCTGCGGTCCGCCGACCGGCGCCTCACCGAGGTGCGCGAACACGTTCCGGATGCCGGCGGGCTCGTGATCGCGACCGATCAGACGGCCGCGCGGGCCTATGCCGCGATCCTGAAGGAGATCAGCGGCGAGACTCCGACCGTC
Source organism: Microbacterium sp. B35-04 (assembly GCF_010634885.1). Classification (NCBI taxonomy): domain Bacteria; kingdom Bacillati; phylum Actinomycetota; class Actinomycetes; order Micrococcales; family Microbacteriaceae; genus Microbacterium; species Microbacterium sp. B35-04. Next base: position 150,754 of record NZ_MWLP01000030.1, read on the forward strand.
GTGCTGTCGGACGAGGCCGAGGCGTCGAGCCGCATCGAGGAGTTCTCCGCGTCGACGAGCCGGTGGATGGTCGCGGTGCGGATGGTGTCGGAAGGGGTGGATGTGCCGCGCCTCGCGGTGGGCGTCTACGCGACGAGCGCGTCGACGCCGCTGTTCTTCGCCCAGGCCATCGGCCGCTTCGTGCGCGCCCGCCGACGCGGCGAGACGGCGAGCGTGTTCCTGCCGAACGTGCCGCAGCTGCTCGCGCTCGCCAACGAGATGGAGCGGCACCGCGATCACGCGCTCGACCGCGACTCCGACGGCGAGGACGAGTGGAACGCCGAAGAAGACCTGATGGATGCGGCCGAGCGCGAAGACAAGGCGTCGGACGCGCTCACCGAGGAGTTCACGTACCAGGCGCTCGGCTCGCGCGCGCACTTCGACCGCGTGCTGTTCGACGGCAAGGAGTTCGGTCAGCTCGCCGTTCCCGGCACGCCGGAGGAGGAGGAGTTCCTCGGCATCCCCGGCTTGCTCGAGCCCGAGCACGTGCACGAGCTGCTCATGCAGCGCCAGTCGAGGCAGACGCGCCACCGCCACGTCCGCGAGGCCCACGAGGCATCCGCACCCGCGGACGCGGAGCCCGCCCTGCCGCAGGCCCTGCACCGGACGCTCAAAGAGCAGCGGCAGCTGCTGAACAGCCTGGTCGGGCTCTATGCCCGCCAGGCGGGCGAGCCGCACGGGCTGGTGCACGCCGAGCTCCGCCGCATCTGCGGCGGTCCCGCCGTGTCGCACGCCACGGTCGCCCAGCTGCAGTCGCGCATCGACGTGCTCCGCAAGCGCGTGCACTCCTGACGCGCCACGGACGCGTACCCGGCTGTTCGGATCCCCGAAATGCTGGCAATCCCCGGTTTCGCGGGGGTCGGGCTGCGCGCGATGACTAGCGTTGACGGGTCCCGCACCGCCGACTGGAGGCTCGAGTGAGCACGCCCCCCGCACCCACCGACCGCGATCGACGCCGCTGGGCGACCTACCTCGTGAACGAGCGGGCCGAGGCGCGCGTCTACCGCGAGCTCGCCGGCCGCCGCACCGGCGAGGAGCGGGAGATCCTCCTCGCCCTCGCCGAGGCCGAGGGACGGCACGAGGCGCACTGGCTCGCGCTGCTGGGTGCAGAGCCTGCCCGGCTACCGCGGCCCGACGTGCGCACCCGACTGCTCGGCTCGATGGCGAAGAGCTTCGGGTCGATCTTCGTGCTCGCCCTCGCCCAGAACGCCGAGGCGCGCTCGCCCTACGACGACGAGCCGTATGCCACGGCCACGATGGCTGCCGACGAGAAGGTGCACCACGAGGTCGTGCGCGGCCTCGCGGCGCGCGGGCGACGCCGCCTGTCGGGCACTTTCCGGGCCGCGGTCTTCGGCGCGAACGACGGGCTGGTGTCCAATCTCGCCCTCGTCATGGGCATCGGGGCGACCGGCGTGTCGAGCCAGTTCGTGCTGTTCAGCGGCATCGCCGGCCTTCTGGCGGGCGCCCTGTCGATGGGGGCGGGGGAGTTCGTCTCGGTGCGGTCGCAACGTGAGCTGCTGACGGCCACCGAGCCGAGCGACTTCGCCGACAGCGGGATCCCGCACCTCGACATCGACGCCAACGAGCTGGCGCTCGTGTACCGGACGCGCGGGATGCCGGAGGCCGAGGCATCCGCTCGCGCACGGCGCGTCGTCGAAGCGGCACGGACGGCGGGGAAAGGCCGCGCCGACACCGGGCCGATCGCCGTCGCCGATCATGGCGAAGTGGTCGGCAGCGCCTGGGCCGCCGCGCTGTCGAGCTTCCTGTTCTTCGCCTCCGGCGCGATCATCCCGGTGCTGCCCTGGATCTTCGGGCTCTCGGGCATCACCGCCGTTGTTCTCGCGCTGGTCCTCGTCGGGATCGCGCTCATGTCGACGGGGGCCGCAGTGGGGGTCCTCTCCGGCGGTCCGCCGCTGCGCCGCGCCCTGCGTCAGCTCGCGATCGGCTTCGGCGCGGCCGCCGTGACATACGCCCTCGGGCTGCTGTTCGGCGTCTCGATGGGGTGACGCGCCCGAGCGGCCCGCGATTCGTTGAACGTCGGGTGACGTGGTAATGTCATTCCTCGGTTGCGAAACCGGAAATCACCTGCGCGGGTGGCGGAATAGGTAGACGCGCTAGCTTGAGGTGCTAGTGCCCGTAAAGGGCGTGGGGGTTCAAGTCCCCCCTCGCGCACAGAACGAAGAAGGCCCCCGAAAGGGGGCCTTCTTCGTTGCGGGGACACGCTGGCGGGGTTCAGATCCAGCCGCGCTCCTCGGCGTGCAGGACCGCCTGCTGACGTGTGCTCACGCCGAGCTTGCTCAGTACCGCCGACACGTGGTTGCGCACGGTTCCGGGCGCGAGCGAGAGCGTGCGCGCGATCTGCCCGGTGGTCTCGCCGCGGCGCCCGGCGCGAAGAACGTCGAGCTCGCGATCCGTCAGCGGGGAGCGTTCGTCGCTCAGTGCATCGGCGGCGACCTCGGGGTCGACATAGCGTCCGCCCGCCGCGACACGTCGGATGACCGCCGCCACTTCGTCGGCCCCCCGCGACTTGGGGAGGAATCCCGACACGCCTGATGCGAGTGCCCGCCGCAGCACACCGGGGCGCGCATGCCGCGTCACCACGATGCAGCGCGTGGCGCCGGCGCGGGTCACCCGCGCGGCGACCTCCACGCCGTCGAGGCCGGGCATCTCGAGGTCGAGAAGGCAGACATCGGGGGAGAGGCGCAGGGCCGAGGCGAGAGCCTCCTCTCCGTCGGCGCACTCCGCGACGACGTCGATGTCGGCCTCGAGGCGCAGCAGGGCGGCCAGCGCGGAGCGGATCATCGCCTCGTCGTCCGCGAGGAGCACCCGGATCACCGCGTCTCCTCCGGCGAGACGGGGACGCGCACCACGACGGCGAACTCCTGCGCGCCGCGCCGTGTCTCGACCGACCCGCCGCCGTCCTCGACGCGACGACCGATCCCCTCCAGCCCCGCGCCGTCGGCGCTCGGCAGCGCATCCGCGGAGTCGTTCTCGATCTCGTAACGCCAGGCGTCCGTCTCGCGCGTGAGCGAGAGGCGCGCCCACCGGCCGCCGCCGTGGCGCAGCGCGTTGGTGGTGGTCTCACGGATGACAGGACCGAGAACGGATGCCGGAGCCCGGTCTGCGTCGGCATCCACCGTCACCTGCACCGATGTGCCCGCGGCACGCAGCAGATCGGCGGCGTTCGCGATCTCATCCGGCAGCGGCACCGAGCGGAAGCGCAGGGCGAGGTCTCGGGTGCCCTGGCGCGCCTCGTCGACACTGCGCCGAGCCGCCTGCAGCTGAGTGAGAGCCGCATCGGGATCGTTCGGCATGAGGCGCTCGGCGAGCTCCAGCTGAAGGGCGATGACCTGCAGGTGGTGACCCTGCAGGTCATGGACGTCGGTGGCCACGCGCAGGCGTTCCTGCGTGGCTGCGAGGCGGGATTCGGAGGCGCGGGCGCGATCGACCGTCATGAGGACGTCCCACCACCACAGCGTGAGTACCGTCATGCCCGGAAGCGACACGGAGAAGAAACCGAGCAGCGGCCAGGTCGATCCCGCGTCGGGAGGATCGACCAGGCGGCCGTCGATGAACCACAGCACGACGAGCAGGGCGGTCGCGGCGATCACCACGCGCAGCCGCACCCCCGACGGCCAGTTGAGGAACATCGATGTCTGGACGAGGGGGACGACGCCCAACAGCCAGAGCCCCGACACGAGCCCGGCGATGAGGCCGAAGCACGCGGCGACCACGAGGGACACGAGGACCAGCGGCCGGGGAACGAACTGCTCGTGCTCGGTGCGCTGCCGGTAGTCGCGCATGAGCAGGAAGGTCGAGACCCACCACAGGAGGCCGCCGAGGCCGACCGTCGCGACGGCCGCGGTGCTGCGACCCGCTTCGGCGAGCGCCGCCGTCCAGACCACCACGATCATCAACTCGAGGAACACGACCGCAGAGACGGTGTACCACCAGGTCGCGGTGATTCCGCGCGACAAGCGCAGCCTTCCGCGCCGCTGCGCCGCCGTCTCGGTGTCCGCAGCCAGCGCGGGGGAGGTGCTCATGGGTCCCACCATAGATCCATGACACATGTCACCCACGGCGCGTGCGAACCGCACGGAAGGCGGTGACACCGCGGCACTTCCCGCACCGGCGGTGCGCCGATGGACTGGTCTTGCGACGGAGGACGCCGGGCACCGTCGCCATCAGGATCGGCCCGCATCTACCATCAGGAGCACGTCATGAGTCTCGTCGACACCTTCCAGGACCTCGTCGCCCAGGTGCCCGACCTCGTCCAGCCGCTCATCGTCGCCGCGGCAGGCGCTGTCCCCTTCATCGAGGGCGAGGGCGCGGCCGTGATCGGAATCATCGGCGGCATCCACCCGGCGATCGCCGCCGCGGCCGGCATCATCGGCAACTTCGTGTGCGTCACCGTGCTCGTCCTGCTGACGGCGCGGACGCGCTCGGCGGTCGTCACACGCACTCGCACGCGCCGCCTCGTCGCCGCAGGCGGAGGTGACGTCGCCGAGGTCTCGTCGCCGGAGGTCGGCGACGAGCGCGGGTCGGCGCGCAGGGCCAAGTTCCAGCGGGCTTTCGAGCGGTACGGCGTCCCCGGCGTCAGCCTGCTCGGACCGCTGCTGCTGCCCACGCAGTTCACGGCGACGATGCTCGCCGGCGCGGGCGTGAAGACCGCACGCATCCTCTTCTGGCAGGGCCTGGCCATCGTCGCGTGGACGACCCTGCTGACCTTCGTCGTGGGCGGCGCGATGTACGTCGTCCACTGATCGGCGAGACGTGGCGTGGTTTCGAGGCGGCGCCGCAGGCGACCGCCTCGAAACGCGTCCGTCACGCGCGGTCCGGTAGGTTTGTCCGCATGCCTTCTCCCGATCTCGGCCTCCCCGAAGTCGCTTCGGTGGCACGGGATCTCATCCGCTTCGACACGACGAACCATGGTGGCGGCCGCGCCGCGGGCGAGCGGGAGGCAGCCGAGTACGTCGGCGCCTATCTGTCGGACCTCGGTCTGCAGCCCGAGTTCTACGAGCCGATCCCGCGTCGCACCAACGTGATGGCGCGGGTGCCCGGCCAGAACCGCGACAAGCCTGCCCTCGTGCTGCACGGCCACCTGGACGTCGTCCCCGCGATCGCCGAGGACTGGAGCGTCGACCCGTTCGAGGGCGTCATCCGGGACGGGATGCTGTGGGGCCGCGGCGCCGTCGACATGAAGGACATGGACGCCATGATCCTCACGTCGGTCGCCGACCTCCTCCGCGCCGGCGAACAGCCCGAGCGCGACCTCGTGCTGGCGTTCTTCGCCGACGAGGAGAACGGCGGCGTCGAAGGCTCCGCGCTCGTCGTCGAGCACCGCCCGGACTGGTTCACGGGGGCGACCGAGGCCATCAGCGAGGTCGGCGGGTACTCCATCCCGCTCGGCGATCGCCACGCGTACCTCCTCCAGGTGGGGGAGAAGGCGCTGGTGTGGATCCGGCTCGTCGCGCGGGGCCGTGCCGCCCACGGCTCCAGCTTCCACTCCGACAACGCGGTGACGCGGCTCGCCGAGGCTGTCGCGGCGCTCGGACGCACCGCATGGCCGGTGACGCTCACCGACACCACCCGCGAGATGACCGAGCGCCTGGCTGAGCTCACGGGACTGGCTCCGGACGACCCGGACGCGGTCGCCGCTGCCACGGGCGCGGCATCCGGATTCCTCCGCTCGACGCTGCGCACCACGACCAATCCGACCGGCCTCGTCGCCGGCTACAAGCACAACGTCATCCCCGACCGCGCCGAGGCGCTCATCGACGTGCGCGTGCTGCCGGGCACCGAGGAAGTGGCCCTGGCCGACATCCGCCGCATCGTCGGCGACGGCGTGGACGTGGAGGTGGTCCACCAGGACATCGGCCTCGAGGTGCCGTTCTCGGGAGACCTCGTCGACGCCATGGTCGCCGCGCTCGGCCGCCACGATCCCGGAGCACCGGTCGTGCCGTACCTCATGGGCGGCGGAACCGACAACAAGGCGCTCGCGACGCTCGGCATCGCCGGGTATGGCTTCGCACCGCTGCGCCTGCCGGCCGACCTCGACTTCACGGGCATGTTCCACGGCGTGGACGAGCGCGTGCCGATCGACGCGTTGGTGTTCGGCCAGGCCGTGCTCACCGACCTGCTCCGCACCTACTGAACATCCGACGGATGCCGCGGCTCGCGGCATCCGCCATGCCCGGCTGAAAGGCGTCCATGCTCCTCGAAGCGATCATCCTCGGCTTCGTCCAGGGACTGACCGAGTTCCTGCCGATCTCGTCGAGCGCGCATCTGCGCATCCTCGGCGAGTTCCTGCCGTCGGCGCAGGATCCCGGTGCCGCGTTCACCGCGATCACGCAGATCGGCACCGAGGCGGCGGTCGTGGTGTTCTTCTGGCGCGACATCGTGCGGATCATCGGGCACTGGTTCCGAGCGCTGGTCGGCCGCATCCCGCGTAACGACCCCGACGCGAAGCTCGGCTGGCTCATCATCATCGGCTCGATCCCGATCGTCGTGCTGGGCCTGCTCTTCCAGGATCAGATCGAGACCGTGCTGCGGTCGCTCTGGATCACCGCGGGCATGCTGATCTTCTTCGGCGTGCTGCTCGGCATCGCCGATCACGTGGGCGCCAAGAAGCGCAAGCTCCAGGACATCACGATCGGCCACGGCGTGATCTACGGCTTCGCGCAGTCACTCGCGCTCATTCCGGGCGTATCGCGCTCTGGCGGCACCATCACCGCCGGGCTCTTCATGGGGTACGAGCGCGCAGCCGCCGCCCGGTACGCGTTCCTGCTCGCGATCCCGGCCGTCTTCGGCAGCGGTTTCTTCCAGCTGTTCAAGAGCCTCGGCGAGCCGGGGATGTTCACGCTCGGCGAGACGGCGGTCGCCACGGGCATCGCGTTCATCGTCGCGCTCGGCGTGATCGCGTTCTTCATGAACTGGATCTCCAAGCACAGCTTCCTGCCGTTCGTGGTGTACCGCGTCGCGCTGGGCTCACTCCTCCTGGTGCTGCTGAGCATGGGCGTCATCAACCCGTGACTTCGATCTCGGTCGTTGAGCGAGCGAGGCACGAGCGAGACGAAACGCCCGCACCCGGTGTTCAGCGTCGGATCAAGACGTTTCGTCTCGCAAGCTC